>CALWCW010000021.1 GCA_944376495.1 uncultured Clostridia bacterium
GAATCCCGGGTAGGCCACCAAATATACAATATATAGTATTTAAAATTTTAAATACCACTAAATAAGGAGTGGTATTTTTCTTTAAACAAAAATCTAGACAAAATTGTGGGGTCAAAAATGGGGTCAGGTTTTGGGGTCAAAATCAAAAATTTTTTTTGAACAAAAATGGGGTCAAAATCATTTTCATTTTTGGGGTCAAAATCATTTTCAAAAAATGGTCAAAATTCAGGGTATAAATTTTTATTGTGATATTCTTTTTATATTAAAATCATCTAATTATATTTTCTCCTTTAATAGTATCTTAAAGAAAATTTTTAGTTTAGAATTTTTTTTATTTATATAAAATGAAAATGGTGGATGATTAAATTTACTGCAAATATAAAAACACCCATTATCACAAAATAAAAAAGATGGAAAGATTTTCATTAATCATGCCATCTTTTTTATTGGCCAAAATCAATTATTTTTCTTCTCTTTTTTCCTTTTGGGCATTAAAATTTTCTTTTTACTAGGTTGTTCTCTTTTCAAACTTTCTATTGTTTCAAACTTTTTATTTCTATAAACAATTGCACTACATCCAGCATCACTAAAGACAGCATTAATAGCACCTTTTGCAAATTGTTTTGCATAATCAAGTTCGACCTTGGTAGGTTTTGTTCCTCTTTGCAAGTACCCAATTACACAGCCCTTTATTTCTACTTTTGGACATTTTTCGCCTAAATTTTTAATAAAATCGTCTATTTTTACTATATTTTCTCGCAATATTATGGAAGATGCCTCCCCGCGTCCATTTTTCTTTCTTACAATTTCTGCAATTTTATCATAATCAATATCTGTTTCTTCTTGCACTAAATAATCACTTTTTTTTATGTTAAAAACTTCTGATGCTATTTTCCCACATTTTCTCCCCATTGTTTCAAAAATACAACATCTATCAAAAGCCTCCATGGTCGGCATAACTGAATCTATGTAATCACAGCAAGCGGAAACAGCGGTAAGGAAACCTTGGCTATATTCGCTTATTTCAACATCATTATCTATAGTTGAAGGTATAAAAACTGTTTTTATTCCATTCTCTGCAAGTTGCAATGCACCTTTATATGAGCCATTTCCACCTAAAATTATTAAACAATCAAATCTCCTAGCATTTTCTAGTGCCTTTTCAAAACCTTCTTTGGTATTGAATTGTGGATAGCGTGAACTTTTTATTGCACTTCCCGCTTCAAACATGTGCCTATGAGGTTTGAATGCCGATAATGTAATTATATCATTATTTACAAGACCTTTAAACCCTGCCCGACAGGCATAAATTCTTCCAATAAAACGTCTTTGCAGTAAGTATAACACCATGTTCATTCCTGGTGCATCACCGCCACTTGTCAACACGAGAATTTTCATAATAACCCCTTTTTTATTATTAAAAATATAAAAATTTTTATATTCTACTATAAAACATCGTTTTTATTATTATTTTGTTAAAATTTATAAAATATTTAATTTTATATAAACTTTGTCTTTTATTTATTTTTCATTTTTATTAATGTAAATAATCATTTAAAATAAAATATTTATTTACACACAACATTTTCTTCACCCAAAAGTCCGATAAGTTCATTGATAAGGTAATTATTTACATCAACTTTTATATTAAATGTAAAAACTTGTTTAGTTTCGGAGCATTTGACAATTATAGGCGATTGACCAGGATAACTTGATGCAATCTTCTTTACAAAGTTGTAAGTATCTAAATTCTTTGTGTTAAATCTTAAATAAACTTTTTTATTGCCGTCATCATCCTGTGCATCATTCTTTGCCCAAGGTAAAACCGCTTCTGCAACCACAACCGGAGATTTGCCATCTCTCATTGACAACCGCCCTTTTATCGTCACCAAAGTATCTTCTACAGCTACATCTTTATATTTTAAATATGTTTTATTAAAAAGCATCACATCAAATGTCCCATAGATATCTTCAATAGTCAATATTGCCAATGTTCCAGTTTTCATAAATTTTTTAACGGATGTTATAATTCCGCCACAAACAACATTCATACCATCTTTTAGTTGCTCACCACTATCTATAGACAAATTTTCTTCACTTTCTTCAGATTGATAAGAATAATCTACATTCTCACCGCCTTCTTCATTACTCTCACCCTCTTCTGCATAATCAGCAATCATTTCTGAAGTAAAATTATAATGGTCATATTTTTCAAGATAATCATCAAGAGGATGCCCTGAAAGATATATACCGACATATTCTTTTTCAAACTTCAATAAAGTTTCTTTATTATATTCTTTTATATTAGGATATTCAATTTTATTAACATTTTGAGTAGCCTCTTCAAATGTATCAAAGATTGAAAACTGTCCTGTTTCACGAGATTTTCTATCAGCATTGATCATTTCCATATATGCCGGATAAACAGCCATAAGTTGCGACCTAGATTTCCCAAAACATGAAAAAGCCCCGCCTAATATTAAAGCTTCTAAAGATTTTTTATTTAAAGAATTTGATACAACACGTCTTAATAAATCATCAAGTCCTTTAAATTCTCCATTTTTATTTCTTTCTTCTACGATAACATCTATAAGTCCAGTCCCGACATGTTTTAAGGCGCCAAGTCCAAAACGTATTGCTCCATTTTCAACTTTAAAGCCTGTAACTGACTTATTTATATCAGGTGGTAAAATTTGAATCCCCTCTTTACGAGCATGATTAGTGTATTTTGTAATTGAGCTTGCTTCGTTTAATCTGTTATTTAGAACGGCAGTCAAAAATTCAGCCTCATAATATGTTTTTAAATATGCTGTTTGATATGTGACATAAGCATAAGCAGCCGCATGTGACTTGTTGAAGGCATAACCTGCAAATTTTGCCATTTGCTCAAAGACCTTTTCAGATACTTTTTCGTCATGTCCAAGAGCTAAAGCTCCCGGAATTGGTTTTAATTTTCCTTCTGGGTCTTCCCAACCATATATAAACTTTTTCTTTTCTGGTGGCAATTTTTCAGGTTTTTTCTTACTCATGATTCGGCGAACATTATCCGCCCCGCCTAGTGTATAGCCCGCCATAACTTGAAAGATTTTCATAACCTGTTCTTGATAAACTATACAACCATAAGTATTACTTAAAATAGGAACTAAACAAGGATCCTCATATTCAATTTGTTCGGGATTTTTCTTTCCTTTAATAAATTTAGGAATAAAGTCCATAGGTCCAGGACGATATAGCGAAATACCGGCGATAATATCTTCAAGAGAAGTTGGCTGAAGATCCATCATGAACTTTTTCATACCACCATTTTCTAATTGAAAAACCGCTTCAGTGTTCCCAGAACTTATAAGTTCAAAAACTTTGGGGTCGTTATAGTCCATTTGAGAGAAGTCAATATCAACCCCATAATCTTCTTTGATGTATTTGATGGCTTTATGAATATCTGTCAAAGTAACTAGACCTAAAAAGTCCATTTTAAGCAATCCTAGATGCTCAAGTTCTGTCATATCAAATTGAGTTATTTCATCGTTGCCACTTTTCGCCATAGGAACATGGTCAAAAACAGGGTCAGGTGCAATCAAAACACCTGCTGCGTGCATTGATACATTTCTTGGGACACCTTCTAGTTTTATAGCCATATCTACAATACGTTGGATTTGGTCATCTTCTTCATACATACGGCAAAGTTCAGGAATGATATATTTTTTATCTTCTTCCTTATCGCTTTTCCCAAAATAATATTTCAAAACTGGAGGCTTTTTCAAAGGTTTACCGGGAATCTCTTTAGTGATTTTATCAACCTCTGAATATGGAAACCTCAAAACTCTAGCAACATCTTTAATTGCGTTTTTGGCTTGCATATTTCCAAAGGTTACAATGTTGCAAACATGGTCAGCACCATACCTTCTTTTTGCATACTCAATAACTTCTCCACGCCTTTCCTTACAGAAGTCAACATCAAAGTCGGGCATGGAAACACGTTCTGGATTAATAAACCTATCAAAGAACAATTCATATCTCATTGGGTCAACTTGCGTAATACCAGAGGTGTAAGCAACTAGGCTTCCAGCACCAGAACCACGACCTGGTCCTACAGGTATATCATTACTCCTTGCAAAATTAATATAATCCCATACAATTAAGAAATACTCAACATAACCAAGTTTATTTATTGTTGAAAGTTCCATTTCAAGACGTTCCTCATACTCTTTTGGAACTTCCTTATATTTTTTTCTTAATCCTTCCCATGCAAGTCGAGATAAAAATTCATAAGGAGTTTCACCCGTATCTGGAACATATTTAGGGATGAAATTATCAGTTGCACCAAGCTTATCCTCATCTGGAATTAAAGAGTTGCCACTTTCTGCCGCCTCACGCAAGGACTTAGTTTTAATGAAAACATTACATTTATTTGCAATTTCGATTGTTCTATCAAGAGCATCTTGATAGCCCGGTAGAACCTCTTCCATTTCTTCATAGGTTTTTAAATAAAATTCTTGAGTTTGAAATTTCATCCTATCTGGGTCATCATAAGTCTTGCCCATTTGCACACACATCAAAACATCTTGAAGTTCGTGGTCCTCTTTATATAAATAGTGAACATCATTTGTTGCAACAAGCGGTATTGAAAGTCTTTCACTCATTTCGGTCAATTTTAACAAAACTTCCTTTTCTTCAGGAATTAAGTGATTTTGAATCTCCAAGTAAAAATCATCACCAAAAACCCTTTTAAACCATAAAGCCAGTTTATCTGCTTCATCAAATTGTCGTTTTAAAATATATTGCGGAATGTGTCCAGCAAGACAGGCCGACAAACATATCAACCCTTCACTATATTTTTCAAGCAAATCATAATCTATTCTTGGCTTATAATACATTCCGTCTAAAAAAGCATATGAGGAAAGTTTTAGAAGATTTTGATAACCAATATTATTTTTTGCTATCAAAATCAAATGACCAATATCTTCTCTATTACTTCTTGATTTCATATCATGACATATGTAAAACTCTTCACCTATTATAGGCTTTATACCATTTTGAACACAAGCCTCAAAAAATTTAATAACCCCATACATATTGCCATGGTCGGTAATAGCAACTGCTTTCCATCCTCTTTCCTTGACAATATCCACCAGTTTATTAATTCTTGCAAGCCCATCAAGTAAACTAAATTCGGTATGCAAGTGCAAATGCACAAAATCTTTCACAGAACTCTCTCCTTTATATCATTCGTAAAATTTATTAAAGAAATTTTAATTTTTATTAATTAATTTGTTAATTATTTAAATAATTAATTGATAATTAAATTATTATTATTTTATTATTTTTAATAATTTTGTTAATATAAAATTATTTTTTTACATTTTTTTATTTATTTTTTTATTTTTTAATTTATATTTTTATATTTTTATATTTTTATATTTTTATGTTTTTTATATTTATTATAAAATTGTTATTATCTTTATTTAATTTTAATATTTTATTAATTTATATCTTAATTTTGTTATTATTTTTTATCTTCCTTAAGAAAATCGGCAATCTTTAAAATCCTTCTAAAACGATGATTTAGCCCGCTTTTTGTAAGTTTTATTGTCGAAAGTTTTAAAAGTTCATCCATACTTTCTTGCGGATTTGCGAGCCTTAAAACTGCAACCTCTTGAAGATCTTCAGGCAAACTTTCTAGTCCAATTTTTTTATTGATATAATTAATTGCACTGATTTGCTTTAAACTTGCTTCAACCGTTTTGTTTATATTTGCATTTATGCAATTCACCTGCCTATTAACTGTATTTCTCAATCCCCGTTTTGCCATTTCATCAGACAATTCTAAAACAGACTGATTTGCCCCAACAAGAGCGAGAAGGTCCTTTATCGTTTCACTATCTTTTAAATATAAAACAAAAATCTTCTTCCTTAATACAATTCGACTTGGTATATTAAAATCTAATAGAACCCTTTGTACACTTTGCAAAAAACTTTCACTATGTGATGAAAATTCAAGATGATAACCTGTTGTTGGAAGTTGAGAGCCAAGTTCACTTAATTTAATGCTAGATGTAGCACAGCCAACATAAGCACCTTTAATAAAGTTTCTTTTTGTTTCTTCATCGGCAATAAGATTATCATCAACTCCATTGCCTAGATTAAATTCTCCCGAATTGTCAATCAAACTACAATCTTTAAGAACTTGCATAGAAATTGAAAGCGGGAATTTAATTCTATAATAAGTGGTTTTATTAATAATATAATCATCAGAAATTTCTAAAGAAAGATTTTCGCCATACAATTTGACTATAATTTTGTTTAAGAAATCAAAAACTTCTTTAAAGTCAGTGACCAAATCGACCCTTATTCCTTCACTATTTTTATTTATATTTCCACACGAATGGATAAGGCCCGCCAAAAAAGCTTGAGCACTATCTGCGTCCTCAATATCTGTTTCTATAATCTCCATTTTACTTTCTTTAGCAAAACTCAATTTATACCTCTTTTAGTTGAGAATTTTGGTAATTTGTCAATATTCACGATTTGATTTAGTGGCAAATCTAATCTAAAAACAGTGTTCATAGCATTATTACACTCACCAACTCTATCTGGAGAATGTGCATCAGAATTAATAATAAATTTTACACCTTCGCTTGCCATTATTTCTAATTCTTGGTCAGTAAAATTAATGTGTTTATTATTTAATTCAATCATTGTCCCCTTCTCTTTAGCCATTTTGGCAACCGCTAAAGTATCCGTTGGAAACCCATAATTCAAATGCGTTATAATATCAATTGGATATTTATCAAGAGCCTTTAAAAAGGCCGTTGTATTTCGATTTAACCTTTCTTCACTTGGTGCATAAGGCGAGCCGAAGAAATTTGCCCAAGTCAATTTTTGTGCATCTTGCAGAGAGGTCATTTTTACCATTACATGATGTCCCATTAAAAGCAAATCTAAAAATTCAAAATCTTGTTCTTCTATATCTATTTCACCATTTGAAGAAATCAAATTTGATTCAACTCCGAGCAAAATATCAACCCCTGTCACCTCTTTGGCATTCAAAATATCTTCCTTTACAAAAGGTATGTCTCTTCTTCTAATACCAAAATATTTATGATTAAAACCATGGTCGGTAATGGCAATTTGTTTTAACCCCTTATTTAAAGCCACGGAAGCATTTTCTAATACCGTTCCTTTGCCATGACCATGCCTTGAATATTTTGTATGCGTATGATAATCACCAAATAAAATCATTGAATGCCTCCTTCTTTTTACTGATTGTTTATTCAGAAAAATTAAATTACAATTTTTTAAACAAAAGTTTTCGTCTAAAAATATTTGATAAATTTTAGAATATATTTCTAAAATCTTATACTAAAAATTATATAATATTTTTCAAAAAAGTCAATAAAGTATAAGTCATATTGTAAAAATAATTTTTAATATTCTCGTGCTATTTTTAGTTTATCAATCTAACTTTACTTTATTAAATTTGATTATATTTTTGGATTTACTATAATTCATGGCTATCAAGCATAATGGTGACTGGCCCGTCATTCAGTGCAAAAATTTTCATATCAGCACCAAATTGTCCCATTTTAACATCTATATTTTCCTTTGACAAATAATCTCTCATCTTTAAATATAACTCATTTGCCTTTTTAGGATTTTCAGCATCAAAAAAACTAGGTCGATTGCCTCCTGTGCAATCCGCAAACAATGTGAATTGACTTATTAGCAATACTTGTCCTCCAACATCTTTAATTGATAAGTTCATTTTTCCGTTTTCATCTTCAAAAATGCGTAATTTTGATATTTTTACTGATAGTTTTTGTATTTCTTTTTCATCGTCATTCTTACCAACTCCAAGAAAAATTAACAACCCCTTATTTATCTCTGAAATTAAATGCCCATCAACCTCCACTGATGCTTTGATAACCCTTTGCAATACTGCTCTCATAAAACTCCCTATAATTTTAATAGTCTAAAGAAAAATTAAAATATTTTTCTTTTATAATTATATTATTATTTTTGTCTTAAGTCAAATTGTTTTTACATCAAAAAAGTATATTCGTATTTTGAATATACTTTTTATGATTTTAAAATTAATTGACAAAATTTGAATTACACAATAAATAATAAACTTTGAATTGAGCCGTTTTTATTCTTCCATCATCTTTCGAAGTGAGTCAGATTTTTCTCTCAATGCTTTCATTTTTTCAAGCAAAATTTGATATTTTGTTATGCTATTTTCCATCTCCTCTTTTGCTTCTTCTTCAGGCTTGTCACTTGATAATATATCTTCTCTTTCTTTGTCCAATTCTTCAAGTTCATCAATTAAATTATTTAGTTCAACATTAATTTTCATCCATTCTGATTTTATTAGTTCTTGATTCATATTCACTCTCCTTTTTATAATTATAGCAAACAAAATAAAAATATAAAAACAGAAATTAAAATTTACTCATCATTTTCTAAATTTTCATCTTCCCAAATGGTCCATTGACCATTGTGCCAATCTCCGCTCCAAGTTCCTGAACCAGCATATTTAAAGTCATCAAAGTTTGGTGCTTTTAAAATTGAACTTTGAGGATTTTTCTTAATATATTCATTTACTGCTGTCCAGTTTGGCGAAATTCCACAATTTAACTTTGTGATTGGAACTAAAGCAGTTTTATTGTATTCCTCTATATTTTCTATTGCTCCTCTTCTCATCTTTTCATAGATAATTTTTAGTTGCTCCTCTTGTCCTTCATATCTTCTATTAACCTCAATATTATTGAGGACTGCATAACCTTCCTTTCGATTAATATACAAAATTGAATAAGCAATAATCTCGTCTTTATCATTTCGAATAACAAGAGGTTGCATATCTTTATGCAAGATTGATGCTCTCATCGCTCCCGCTCCTGCTCCATATAGTCTTGCACAACAACTTGTCATAAAGCCTATTGAAAAGTTGGCTATGTCACTCTTTGCAAGTGTGTCATATGTGAAAATTTTATTTGATATATCTACTTGATTTTCTAGTATCTCTCCCGCTTCTTCAACTATTTGCTCTTTAATTTTTATAGTTTTATTTGCATTCTCCATATATGCTTGTGTGCGATTTTGTCCAATATGCTTTCCAACGATAAAATCTGGCACCTTGCTTTCTTCTCTTTCTTTATCGATTTCAATTGCCTTATCAAAGTGCTTTTTCTGTTAAATCATCAACAAAAGATGGGAATATATTGTTGTTAAGTAAAGTTATATATGTTTCAAACTCCTCTTCATTTGCCTTGATAATATAACCCATTTGCTCATCCAATGATAATATTTCATTTTTAAATGTTCTTCCTTTATATTGGATTATTGCTTCTGGTGATATAGTATCAAATGAACACTTTATTTTTTCAATTCCATCAGGGAATTCTATTTTTTCTAAACTTGAACATCCCACAAAAGCCCCAATTTCTATTCTTTTCACTCCTTGAGGCACTTTTATTTCTTTTAATTTTGAACATTTAAAAAAAGCCCATTCCCCAATTTTTGTAAGCTCATCTGGCAATTCTATCCTCTCTAAACTGGAACATTTAGCAAATGCCCATCTTCCTAATTTTTTCACTCCTTCTGGCACTTTTATTTCTTTTAATTTTGAACAACCAAAAAATGCTAGCGCTTCAATTTCTGTTAGTCCCTCTGGCAATTCTATTCTTTCTAAAGATTGACAATTGTAAAATGCCCAACTTCCAAATTATAGTCACGCCTTCCCAAAATTTTGCAGGATTTTCTTCCAACAACTTTAAATCTTTATTTGTGACCCCTGTTAAAACACCATTTTCTTTTTTCATTCCTTCTCCTTAAATGTCTTTATTTATTATAGCACACCAAGTTTCTATAGTCAATATTTACCAAATAAAAGGGAACAAATGAATTTCTTATTTTTGTTAAAAAGAATAATATATTTTTTATATTATTCCTTTTAATAACACTTGTTTTTCTATTTTCTCGATTTAAAAAACTAAAAGTTTATTCAATAATTCAAAAAGAAATTCATAATTTAATATTTCTACTTCAACTTTTTTTATTAAAAATTTTATTTCTATTTTTTTCAATAAAAAAAATCGTTATACATTGAATTGAACTCCAAAATAAACGATTTTTTTACATATTAATTAAATTAATTCAATAACAGCCATTTCTGCTGCATCACCCTTGCGTTGACCCATTTTAATAATTCTTGTATAGCCACCGCCTTGTCCAACCTCTTTAATGCGTGCTGCATATTTTGGAGCATAAACATTAAATATTTTTTCAAGTAATGGATGATTGATGCCATTTGTTCTTGCTTCAAATGCTTCAACAGATTCTTTTGGCTTTCTTTGTTCTTGTCTATCCATAAGATAAGCCATCATTTGTCTGCGAGCTTGTAATTTATTTGGACCATCATTAGAAACAGTCTTCTTAACTTTTACACCCTTATCATCTTTGATTTCTTTTGTCACCTTAACAATATCTTCATAAGAATTAATTGCAAGAGTTAAGATTTTTTCAGCTTGACTTCTTACTGATTTTGCTCTAGCAACAGTTGTTTCGATTTTACCGAACCAAAGAAGGTCAGAAACAAGTCCACGAAGCATTGAGTTTTTTTCTTTACTTGGTCTTCCCAATTTTGCATTAGCCATTTGTTTTTCTCCTTTTTAAATTTAGTCTTCGTCCTTACGAAGAGAAAGTCCATAACTTTCAAGTTTAGCGATAACCTCATCAATAGACTTAATTCCAAGGTTTTTAACTTTAAACATGTCGCTTCTTGTTTTCTTTGTGAGGTCTTCAACAGTATTGATTCCTGCTCTCTTTAAGCAGTTGTATGAACGAACAGAAAGATCCATCTCTTCAATAGGAAGTTCCATTAATTTAACTTGTTTATCTTCTTCTCTTGATACAAGAATATCAGTGTTTGCCATTTGAGCACATAATTCAACAAATAAGTTGATATGTTCCATAATAATTTTGCCAGCAAGTGAAACAATTTCTCTCGCTGTTGTAGTTCCATTTGTTTCTACCTCAAGAACAAGTTTATCATAATTTACACTTTGTCCCACGCGGGTGCTTTCAACATTGAAATTAACCTTTTTAACTGGTGAGAAAAGTGAATCCATTGCGATATAATCAATATCATCAAACTTCTCTTTATTTACGTTATTTGGAACGTATCCTCTGCCGTTTCCAATCATTAAATCAAGATTAAGAACTGCACCTTCATCCATTGTGCATATGTGAAGGTCTGGATTTAAGATTTCAACATCAGAATTTGATTCAAAATCACTTGCTTTAACTTCGCCTTCACCTGATTTTCTTAAATGTAAATAAGTAACGAAATCTTTATTTTGATTTGCACATTTTACAGCGAGTGATTTAAGGTTTAAAATAATATCAACAATGTCTTCAGTAACTCCTCTTATAGTAGAAAACTCATGAGATACTCCTGCGATACGAATTGCGATTGGAGCTGAACCAGGCAAAGCAGATAGGAGTGCTCTTCTCATAGCATTTCCTAAAGTTATACCATACCCTTTTTCAAGTGGCTCAACAACAAATCTAGCAAACGCACCATTGTCGGTTTCTTCACAAGTAATTTTTGGTCTTTCCATTTCCATAATAATATTCCTCCATTAAAATTATCTTGAATACAATTCGACAATAAGTTGTTCTTTAATATCAGGGTCAATATCTTCTCTTGTAGGAAGTGATAATAT
>CALWCW010000022.1 GCA_944376495.1 uncultured Clostridia bacterium
TCAAATAAAATCTCATAGTAAAGAAGTGAAACAATTAAAATAAGTTCGCATCTGCATATAACCCACACCAACTTGGACTTGTAGTTGGTTCGGATACTTTATCACTTGTCGCACCAGAGGCGAAAACTGCACTTTTGCTTGTTTTCGCTTTTTTATATGACAAGCCTAATGCTTGACGATTTTCCGATAGTATATTTTAAAGAAAAAGTTTTATGTCCGTTCATCAAAGAAGTAAGATGTTTATAAGAAAAAATATTATTTCAAATATAACAAAAAAACAATAACGTAAATTTTAAATATGCTAAAGCATTTAGTCACGACTTTTTTACTAAACCATAGCAAATTTCACAACACAGTTTTATTATTTTTAATATTTTATATAATGACAAATAAAAACCCTAGCCACCAAAAAATACATAAGTATAATTTGGAACGCTAGGGTTCGCTTTTTGTTTTAAAATTTTTATTTTTTTAATTGATTATAAATTTAATCATTAATTTATCAAAATTTAATTATGAATGTCATCTAAATATTAAATTTTTTATTCTTTTTCATCATTAGTTTTCTTTAAATTCCATAAGTATATAAACCTCTTTTTTGCATTTCATACATTTCATATCATGCACAAAACATTTTTTTCGAAGTCTAGTGGGCATATTGACTAACATTCGACATTCGCTTGACCCGTCACTACTGTAACATTCCCCAAGACATCTCCCACAATGCGGACAATACAACTTTTGTTTCACCTCGTCTGCCTCCTTCTTTAAATCCTTACCTAAAATTTATGAATACAATGTTGAACAATTCCTAAAATTTTGACATCTTTTGTTTTTATATCATCATATCTTTCATTTTCTGGGTGCAGAACAACAAAGTCTTTCTGTTTGAAAAACCTTTTAACTGTCGCACTATCATCTAAAAGGGCAACCACAATTTGTCCATTGTCTGCCGTTTCGCACTTTCGGACAACAAGTAAATCGCCATCTTTTATGCCTGCACCAATCATGCTATCACCTTGAGCATGAAGTAAAAATAATTTTTCATCTCCAAATATATCAATAGGCAGTTGATACATTCCTTCAATGTTTTCTTGAGCAAGAATAGGACTTCCGCAAGTGACAGTGCCGACAACTGGGGCAAGTATTGTCTTGCACTTGGTAATATTTTTAGAAATTCCAATCGTTCCAACCATATCTTTCATAAGCAGTCCCCGCTCGTTTAGCAATTTTATGTATCTACTTACAACTGACACACTTGAAAGATTTAATGCTCTCAAAATATTACGATAGGACGGACTTTGCCCGTTTTCTATCTGATAAGTTTTAATATATTCAAGCATCCTTTCTAAAACATTTTCACTGCAACTTTTCATATTTCGCTCCATAAAAGAACATTGCGTTCTTTTATGCGACTATTATATAACATAAAAAATCAAATTGCAAGCATTTATGCCAACTTTTTTAAAAAAAATAAAAAGTTTATGAAATTATAAATAAGTCAACTTGATAAAACATTCCTTTCGTTGATAAAGCATAAAAATTAACTGAAATTTTTAATTAATAACATGGAAGAATAATTTTGTAAAATAATAGACTTTCTATAAATATAAATTTATAATATTTACATATAATATTTTTATTAAAATTAGTGTAAATAAGGAGTTGATATGCAACCAACACATACCAACCTTACAAGTAAAGTAAAGTTTAAAAATCTTAGTATCAGAATAGGGATTATTTTTTCCAATCTTTCTATTTTTTTGTTGGTTTTATGTATAAGCGGATATTTATCTTTTATAGCAACGGCTTTAATATTTTTAGTTGGTATAATAATTATTATTTTAACTGTTGGAACTGCGTTTGCTTTTATTCCAAATTTCTTTAGTATAATAACGTCTGGAGCAACTATAACTTCAAACATTGCTGGCTTTTTGACGGAAAACTTTTATATTTTCGCCTCTATTTGTATCGCATGTGCTATAAATTCATTAGTTTTATTATAGCTTGACAGACAAAATAAACGAACTGCTCGAATTGTAACCTCTGCCATAATCATAGCACTTGCAATTATAAGCATAATTATTTTTGCTTCGGGGGTGGGACAATGAACACAGTAAATATTAAATTGACTGGCGTTAATTCTAAATTTAACCCCATCGTAAAAATAGATGACAATGTAATTAATTTAAAAAAGAATTCATTTGGTTCGTTTGATGCAACCTATGAAACAGATAAAAATGAAATTGAAATAACCATTTTCAGATATTTGGAACTTAAAAGTAGGCTTTGGTGGTTATACGCATTATTTTCGTTTATTATTAGTATATTTGGAATCTTTGAGCCTTTTTATGACAAGAAAAATATAGATGTAGATTGCAAGTTTGTTGTAAAACTAAAAGAATCAAACGAAATCAAAATAAATTTTAATACCTTGTCAAGCCAAGGGAAAGAAGATGGAGAACTAATATATTGCAGACCAAATAAATTAGAAATTCAAGATTTTAATGTTTCGATTTTATTTGCGACTACATCTTCAACTGGATTTATGTTGAATGTTTGGTTTATATAAAAGTTTCTTGCTTTAATCCCCCACCAAAAAAAATTTAACTCTTTCTATTCATATTAATCTTAAAAACAATTTTAATAAAATTAAATTGGTTTTTGTTAAAAAAATCTCTAATATATAGAGATTTTTTATTTATTTTTTATAATTTTTAACTA
>CALWCW010000023.1 GCA_944376495.1 uncultured Clostridia bacterium
ATATAGACAAAGACACAGGCGAAATTATATATTGTTTAGACAGACAATATCTTCACAAACCAAAAACAAACAAAATAAGCAGTTAAAGTTTATCAACTGCTTATTTTATAAATGCAAGTAGTGCTTGCTTTTTATCTTCACTTAAAGACTTAAACTTATCAAGAAGTTCCATATCACTGTTAAAACCATTATAATCGTGATAAAAGAATCTTTCAGCAGAACAATTACAAGCGTCTAATATTTTAAAAAACACTTCTAAACTTGGTAAAAAATCTTTTTGAGTTTCAAGTCTGTTTATATAACTTTCGTGCATATCAATTTTTAGAGATAATGCTCTTGCAGAAAGATTTGCTTCTCGTCTAATAGTGCCAATTTTAAAAATCAATTCTTCTTTACTCATATCTCCTCCAACAAGAATATTATAAGTTATCGACATCTTTTAACTACTTGAACACCTATTGTCAATATTTAATAAATTTCAATATTCTATTGAATTTTGCTCAATATATTTTACTTTTATTGAAATGTATGTTATAATTTAACTAATTTTATATAGTTATAAAACCAATATATTGAAAAGTAAGTAAGATAAGGAGTAAATCTATGATTTTAAACAACAATAGTGATTTTTCAGGTTTATATGTATCTGATACTAAATTTGATGAAGCAAGCATAGTACAAAATTGGCATAAAATAATTGAATCAAATATAAAAAAATCTAATAATAGAGCAATTCAAAAAGAAACTTTCTTTTTTACTAACATTTTAAAAGATATTGACCTAAATTATAAAAATTATGATAACGATATAAAAATATTAGAAGAGAATATTGAAAATTTAAATTTAAAAAATATAGAGCGTAAAAAAAATAGTCAAATTCGTAAAGAACAACAAGAACAAATGGCAAAAGAAAAAGAGTTGTTACGATTACAAAAAGAGCAAGAACTAAATATTGAAAAAGAAAAAGAAAGAGTTAAACAAGAAATCAAACGAAAACTTCCAATAATAATTTTTATAGGATTTTTTATTGTTTTAGCAATATTATGTTTTATTTTATAAGGAGTATCAAATTATGAAAGATAACTGGAAAGAACCATTAATTGTAGAACTTAATGCATATATTTCAAATGTTCAAAATTTTAAAAAGAAATGGGACAAGAATATAGTTAAACTTTTAGAAACCCTTAAAGAAAGATATATCGTAGAGAATAAAAAAAGAGAAGACCTTTATGATAATGTAATTAATAAAATTGATAAACTTATAAAAGATTGCCAGAGTCAAGAAGATAGAAACAATTGTAAATCTTTATTAAAGAAAATAAAACTTGAAAAAGATAATGCAGACTCAAAACTATTAACAAATTATGCTACTAAAGAAGAACTTGAATTGTTGTCTGAGTACATAAAAGACTGTATGTGTCTAGTTATTAATTCTCAAGAAAAAATTTTGTATGATAAATATAAATTTTTATTGCAAGTTTTATTCATTGTTGGCGAAATAATAAGATTTAATTCATTTAAATCATTCAGTAGCATAAGGTCCTTATTAGAAAACTGTAAATTAGATGACACATTTTCTGAAGAATGCAAAAACTTATTCCAAAAAATTTTAAACTATAACGCATTAAACGATGCATTAAATAAAAATTCAAATGAAAATGTAATGAAAATTTTAGATTTTAACATTTTAAGTAAAGATATTGTTATTAGAAAAGAAGAGAGTTATAAAATTATGTATGATAAAGAAGCTACAAATAATTTCTATTTATTAAATATATCTTTTGTAAAAGAACTTTTAGAAGAAATACAGAACGATAAATATAAATCATTATTAGATATTTGTTCTTATATCTCAAACAAATTAAACATAACGCTACATGAAGACTTTTATAAGTTAAAAAATCTTTACGAACAGACATATGAAGAAGTGCTTGTGTCCGACCAAAAATATTTTATGCAACAAAAATTAAAAGAAGCTCGAGAACAAGCAGAAATGGCACGAGAAGAACAACAAAGGTTAGAACGAGAACGAACTGAAATGTTGAGAAGAGAAGCTGAAAAACAAGCTGAAGAGCAAAAACGAATGTATGAAAGACAAAAAAATGATAATGATTTGCAACGAGAATTAGAAAAACAAAGATACTATAATTCTCAACTTAAAAATTCAAACCAAAACCTAAACAATAATTCAAATCAAACTGCAAAAGCTGTCTATGACGCACAAATTGCCCAATTAAATGCAGAACTATTTAACTTACATGGGCCAAATGATGGTAACCGTCGTATTGCAGTTGAAAGTGCAATTCGAGATTTAGAACATAAAAGAAAAAATTTAAAATAATGCAACAATTTATAATATTTTAATTTTCATAAGAAAAAAGGAGTGAATATGATAAACTATATATTAATCATTGTTTTGGGAATCATTGCAATTGTCCAATCTAAAAAAATACAGAATAAAACTTTTTTAACATTGTCGTGCATTTTCTTTGTATTATCTATAATATCATCTGTAATGACAATAGTTTTTGCTAATCTTACAGTTAGTTATCCATCTTCAAACGATAACAATGCAATTTATTCTAATATGTTAGTAGGTACAATAGATCCATTTGCAATAATGGCTATTGTAATAGATTCTATTATTATTTTGCTTTGTTCTTTATATAAACAACTTTCAAACCAACAAACAAAAAAAACAACTGAAAAAAATGAAAATGAAACAAATCAAAAAATGAATGCTGAAAACAAAGAAGATATTAAAATTATTGATTGGAGCGATTTAACACCAGAGCAACAAAAACCTTACATAGATAGAGCAATAAAGCAATTATTTCAAAGTCAACTAGAAGATAAGAACATAGAACTTACAAGACAACAAAGAGCATTGAAAAAAGATAGCATTGATAATAATGAGTTCTTTATAGAAGACCTTACTGATGAAGAAAAAGAATTGGTAAACACAAGTGCTCAAGAATTATATAAAAATAGAACAAATGAAAATGTAGCACCAAAAGAAACTAAAAATATAAATAAAAATGAGAAACTAATTAAAAAAGGTTTTAAATGGGTATTGTATTGTTTTATTGCAACAAAATTAGGAACAGTTACAAGTTTTACTGGTGAAAAATCTAATTATGATTTTAGATATTTAGGATTTGGTATAAAACTTTTAGTTATGACATTGTGGGAAGGATATACCATAAATAAAGAAGATG
>CALWCW010000024.1 GCA_944376495.1 uncultured Clostridia bacterium
CTAAAAAAGATAAAAACATAAATATCGAATGTTTTGTAAATTTAGATGAAATTGACCCTCTTTATTTCGACCGCCCCTTTTATGTAAACCCAACGGGCGCAGAAAAAGCCTTCAAAATTTTGCTTAAGGCAATGGAAGACGAAAACAAGGCGGCAATTGCAAAAACTGTTCTTGGAACAAAGGAAAGTTTAATTGCAATTCGAGCAAAGGACGGCCAAATGCTTTTAAACACTCTTTTCTTCCAAGAGGAAGTTCAAGAAAATCCGGCTGAAGATTTAGATCTTTCAATTCCCTCCTCTGCCGCCGAGCTAAAGATGGCAAAGACAATAATTTCGGAAATGACAGAAAAGTTTCAGCCAGAAAAATATCATGATGAATATCGCGAGCGGCTTTTAAAAGCAATTGACCAAAAAATTTCTGGAAAACAAATTGTTCGCCCAAAAGAAAAAGCGCCCGTTAAAATTGCAAACCTTTTAGACGCCTTAAAGCTCAGCCTAGAAAATGTTGAAACAAATAAAAAGGAAAAATCAAAAAAAATTAATTTATCAAAAGGCAAAAAAAATAAAAAGCAAAAATAAATAATCTATCCATTAAAAAATTGACAACAAAAAAATTTTGTTGTATCATTTTTCATGTTCTGATTGCTCCCGTGGTGTAACGGATAACACAATGGTCTTCGGAACACATATTTTGGGGTTCGATAATCCCCATAAAAAAATATCGTTTTTGCTCCACTAGCTCAACTGTATAGAGCATCGGTCTTCGGATCGCATTTCAAGGGGTTCGATAATCCCCATAAAAAAATTATCAGTTTTGCTCCCATGGTGAAATGGATATCACAATCGACTTCGGATCGATTATCGAGGGTTCGAATCCTTCTGGGAGCACCATTAAACCTTTTATTTTAAGGGCATCTAGTGATTTTGATAATCGCTAGAATTTTTTATTCATGACAAAAAAATAACCCACAAATCAAGACTTAAATCTTAACTTGTGGGTTCAAATTTTTTAAATTAAAATTGTTTATTTTTTTATTAAAAACACTAAAAAATTAGTACTGTCTACGAATTTGTCACGAATTTGTTGCAAATTTTTGTAAAATGCCGTTTATTATCGTGCAATATTATATCTTATTACAAATTGTTTTTTCAAGAAAATTACAATTATGTTTAGACCTGTTATTTGTCTTGTTTAAATTTATCAGTTGTTTCAACTGGTAATTGTTTATTAAAGATTAACGATAAAACGAAACCTAAAATGAATACAAAAGAATCTAATTTGCTGAATAGGTCCACTTTTAAAATATAGTCTAATGAAAGTAAATTGTATAATGCAAGTAGGATAGAATACCAACAAAATTGTAAACTATAACATTTTGATATGCTGCATTTTTTTCTTACAAATGGATACATAATAATTGCTGGACAAATATAAATTATTAACCTGAATAAAATTAATGTTATATATCCCAAAACGTCTAGATCGTCAATATTTAAATTATCCCATCTGAAACCTAAATCAAAAAAAGCAAAGACAAGAACTACCAATCCAAAGAATAATATATAAAATATTCCTTGACCAAAAAACTGTTTTAAAACTTTTTTCATTAGCTCGCCCTCAATACAGAAATTATTTTTTCAAGAAAAGTTCTGTCTTTTATCTTGCTTAATTCTGTTAATTTGTTGATAGTTTTTCGTTTATCTTCGGTTTTATATTTATCAAAATCATTCACAATATCAATTAATTGTGCAATACACAAGTCTTTCTTTTTCCCAAATTTAAATAATCTCTTAAACCAGTCTTTTGTGTTTGTCCATAGGCTATCGTAGGAATCCATAGATTTTCTCAATTCTTCTAGTCCATCACACAAAGAAGATAGATTTTTATTGTCTTTAATAGATTTTATATTTGATCTAATAATTCCCTCTAATTCTTTTGCTTTTTTATCCATTGTATCTCACTCCTATATTTATTATACTATAAAATTATAAAATTTTATAATCATTTTATATTAAAGACAAAAAACTTGTTATTGCATTTACAACAACTTTTTCTTCTTCTTGTGTCAATTCTTTGGATTTAATTAAGTCGTCGCTCAGCAGTTCTTTTAGAATAATAAATTTATATTTATCTTTTGAATAAAGTTTTATATTTTGCCCGCAATAGCAATCTATATGTTTAGTAATTTCGTTTATATTAAATAGGTGAATTTTGCTTTTGTTCCGGTGATTTTCCTTCCAACTGTCCATAATTGCATTAAATCTTATATCTTTATTTGCATACTTGTTATAAAGAAATTTTAAAGATAGGCAATAAACAGTTTTATTTTCTAAAATAACTAATTTAACCATATCGACAATTGCTGTGTGGATTTGCAATATTTGTTCATTTAAATTATCTAAAATATAAGTTAAATCACAAATATCGTGTTCTATGGATTCTAGTTCCTTTTTAAAAGAAGACTGGATGCCGTCGTGATTATCTTTATATTTTGATAAATCAATTTTGAAAGATATCTTTTCATCATAATCTTTTAAAAGATAAATTCCTACAATGTCTACATGTTGAACATAGTTTCTTAAATTGTAACATAATCGATAATCAAAACTCTCGTCATATGCTTTTTTAAAAATTTTTGCGATGGCATTAGGTTCTATTTTTGTTTTTTTAAGTAAACGTGTAACTTTGTCAATATATTCTCTTTTGGCATTTAAAATTATTTTTAAGCAATATTCCGCAACAACCTCATCGCCATTATTTAATATTTCAGTCATGTTTTTCTTAAAAAAAGAGAAAGCTGTTTTCCAATTCTTAATTAGTTTACCTAATATTCTACTTAGGTAATTGCAATCTTTTACTTTTGTAAACAAATTATAATCTTTCGAATTAAATATTTTATTATTGGTATAGTATCGATTAATATATTTATTATATTCTATAAATTTTGCTTGCATAAATATCTCCATATACTAAGTATAACATAAAAATTTCTTTAATTGTATTATGGTTTAATAACATTTTTACATTTCTGCTTGTTGTCGCTTTTTCTGTTTACGCTTTTCTTCTCGTTCTTTTTCTATGCGTTCTTGTTCTTCTTGCTCTTTAATAAGTTGTTGAATGACCTAGCCATTCTTGAATATTTTTCATAGGGACTTTGCTTGCAACTAACAAACTGGCACAACTATGTCTTAAATCGTAAAAACGAATATGTTTAAGATGATTTTTTTCTTAATAGTGTTCTAAATCTATTAGCAATGATATCGGAGTTTATTACATCCCCAACATCATCAATTGTTAAGTTTTGGTTATTTAAGATTTTTTAAATATTCTTTTAATTGAAGGTATGCATCATCTGACCAGAACTTCCATCTTTCATCATCTTCAAACTCTGCAAGAGTTTTTGTTTTGCCTTCTGGGATAAAGAGTTTATCAAAACTCCAACCATATTTCCCCCTAAGTTCTGTGGCGATTGTTCCGTTGGTATATGAAACGAAAGATACTGGTTCTTTGCCGGGCTCGCAGTAAGAAATTACTTCAATAAAGCAAGCTTTTCGATTTGTTTCAGATTGCATCAATTTCAACAAACCAACTTCTGTTATTGTGTCTTCAATATATGAAGTATAAGGTCCTGGAAAACCTTTTAAAGCCTCAAC
>CALWCW010000025.1 GCA_944376495.1 uncultured Clostridia bacterium
CATAGGTAGGTCTAGAACCCAATACTTTATTTTCTAATTCTTCTATTAATTCCAGTCTATTTTCGTCAGTTCCAGCCCACATCGTATCATAAGTAACTTGCATTTCTGGATTGCAATAATCTCTTATAAATTTTCTACAAACTTCAAATTGTTCTTCATTCGCAGTCAAAAGACTTGCTATTGTTGCAAATCTTTCATTTATCGTTGTTGGCAAATCAGTTTGTGAATAATTTCCACTAATAACCTGATCAACAGTCAAAACAGGATTATTGTAAAAATCAAAAAATTCACTTGCCCATTCATCTCTTAATTTTGTATCTAATGTTTTTTGCAACGCAACTTCGACATTTTTCCCAACATATTTCCCTGCTTTTAAATCTTTTTCAAAAGCATAAAGTGCGTTTGATACTGATACCCAACCACGAGGATCATTTGTCTTTCCTCTGCTCCCGTTTTTATCAATCTTTTTTTCACCAACTTCTGGTTCTTCATAAAAGTAACCCATATCTTTTCTTGAAGTTGTCATTTTTAAGCAAATATATCCAATAACAGAAGGATGAACTTTGTTTGGTATTGCGTATCCATATAACCATTCCTCAACATTTGGTTCCATATCTAAAATATGGTCAAATCTCTTTTCTAATGGTTCTACCAAATCTTCTGCAACTGACGAATATCTCTTTTGGTTACCTGTTGCAACCACAACTACATTTGCTGGAAGTTTTAATCCCTTTCCTGTTTCTATTATCTTATTTAAAACTAGTGTATAAACAAGTGATTGAACAACGGGTTTAACATTTAATAGCTCATCAAGTAAAATTACAACTTTTTCGTCACTATTTTTTGACCTTTCATAAACTTCATCAGCCACTTTATAAATATTTTGTATGTTTTTCTCTACAATTTCTCTTTCTTCATCTGTGGCTTGTGACAATATTGCCTCTGTAGCAAAACTTGGTGGTATTGATTGACCTGTTTGCAAATTCATTGATCCAACGACTTTTTCCGGAAACATGCCATTTGTCAATTTAATGTAAATTAAATTTGGATATAATGTTTTTATTCTTTCAGTTTTCCCTATACCAGAAGGACCACGAAGAAGAACAGATTGTCCTGAATCAATCCACATTTTAATTAATTCAGTATCTGTCATATTGCTTCTTTCTCTTTCATCTAATGTGTCTGGATTAAGTTGTGCCAGCCTTGTTCTTTTACCTTTAATTTCTTGTTCTTTTTTCATCTCTATTTTTTTCTCCACTTTTATAGTCCCAAATATGTTATCTAAAAATCCATGTTTAATTTCTGTTTGTTCGGCATTATAACTATTTAAATATGACCTTATAGGACTATTTTTCCATAGGTCATGCGTCATCCCTGAAAGTAAGAAATTAGTAGGAGTAACTAACAAAAAGCTATTTTCTTTTCTCAAAACTTCCCACTCGATTGGCTCTACTTTAAACCATTGGTAACTCCCATCTCTTATTTTTTCACCATTTTTATATGAAATCAAAAGAGAATTTTGTTGAACATGAACACGGACATACTTTTCGCCTTTATAAGCTAATTCAGTCCTCTCTCCTTCTGCGGAAACAAATGTTCTTTCAGTTGGAACAAAGCTTGAGTTATTATTCGC
Source organism: uncultured Clostridia bacterium (assembly GCA_944376495.1). Taxonomy (GTDB): domain Bacteria; phylum Bacillota; class Clostridia; order Christensenellales; family UBA1242; genus Caccovivens. The sequence goes on from CALWCW010000025.1 coordinate 1,634, forward strand.
CCATTCACTCTCAAGTTTTTTATTGAGCTCATCACCTACATATGATTGAGGTGCAGAACCTAATTTAAAGCAATTAACTTCGCCTTTTTTGCTATCTTTCTTTTTATAAATAGTTGTATAATCTTCCACAAATTCTGCCAATATGTTCATTGCTAAATCGACACAAACACCACTTTGATTGTCTTTATTAATATCCCAAAAATCTCCTTGAGTTGAAAGTGCATTTTTTTTATCTTTATAAGATCTTGTCCATCTAATAACTAACCCTTCAAGTGCAGAAACATTGTTTGCTAAAACATAATCCGAGCATTCTTTATCTACTACAGAAATACCATGTTGATCATATTCATCTTTTGTAAAGATAAAAAGTTTGTCCCATGTTTGTAATTGAGGTTTTATAACACCATTATAATCCATGTTGTCTAGTTTAGTTTCTTTAATATAATAATCAACAGAAACTTGCTCGCCTTTACCCATTCTTCCTCCTTATTTTTTACTTTTTTATTATAACATAAAATTTCGTTGTAGTCAATAACGAAATAATATTATAATTATTTATTAAGATAATAAAGAGAACATTAAAATGTTTCTTGAACTCAATATTAATAAATCTTGTAAAATTATTTGCTTTATTTTTATTACTTTAATTTTAAAAATTCTATAAATTAAAATACGACTGAAAAGATGTTTGCACATTCTGTGCAAACTTGCAAATGTTCCATTTGCAAAAAGAAATTGAAAATTTCTTAATCTTTTCAGTCGCTTTCAAAATTCAACCATTCTTCAAAACAAAATGTTTAATATTAAATTTTAGATTTTGTCATATTAAATTAAGAAAAAGATTTAAATTATAAATAAAAATTGAATAAAAACGAAAAACACCTATATAATACAAATATTTATAAAATCCTATAACTAACTAATTCAATATTTTCGACAAAATCACTACATATTTTTGTAGATAAATCAGTCGAAAGATATTTTTTATTATCATCAGCAAAAACAGTAACCGCCCCATCTCCTGCCAATACACAACCTAAAAAATTTGCTCCGCTAGATATACCCACACCTAAACCAAGTTTTTCGCAAAGTTTTTGAGCCATTGCCACTGCATCATCTGACTTGATCTGAACAATCTCATCAACTAATGACTTATTGTAAATTTTAGGTATAATTTCATCGCTCAAACCTTGAATTTTGTGTTTTCCAATACTTTTACCAAATGTTAATAAACTTGCTTCTTTAGGGTCAAGAGCAATAATCTTGCTTTGCCTTATTTCTTTTAAATGTTTTCCAACTCCCATTAAAGTACCACCAGTTCCAACGCCACTTACAAAATAAGGAATTTTGTCAAGTTTTTTTAAAATTTCAACTGCGGTAGAATTATAATGAGCATACACATTATTCTCATTCTCAAATTGTTTTGGCAAAAAGACACCTTCTTTTTTAAGTTCTTCTGCCTTATTAAAAGCCTCTGAAAAACTCTCTGTTAATTGCAAGTTTGCTCCGAATAAAGTTAAAAGTTTCTTTCTTTCCTCGCTCATAAATTTGGGCATACAAATTATAACTGGATTGGATAAATATCTTGCTATAGCGCAAATAGAAATCCCCATATTCCCAGAAGTAACTTCACAAATAGGTTGATTTTCTTTTAGTTCTCCACTCAAATAAGCCTTTTTTAAAACCTCAAAAGCTGGACGGTCTTTAATGCTGCCGGAAAGATTATACCACTCAAGTTTAGAATACATTTTTCGAATTTCACCCTTATACTTATAGCGAATTTCAATTAAAGGAGTATTGCCTATTAAATTCTCAACTTGGTCAAACTTATTCATTTATCCTCCATTTTTAAAGCAAATAAAAATCATTTATATTTTATTCACTTTTCATAAATAATTGTGCTAGATGATAAAAAAATCTAAAAATTAGGTAAAAAGCAATAATTTTTTATTTTTATTAATAATTTATACAAATTTTGTTAAATAAAAACAGATTTAAAAAATTATATTAAAATAATGATGAGAGAAGACGCATAAGAGCCTGCAAGAACTTTGTAATCCATCTTTTCTTTTGAAAATAATTGACATTAACCTCTTGAGAGTCTTTCATATCCTGTTGAAAAATTTTATCATATTCACTATTCATTTCTTTTGAATAAATTATAACAGTGTCCTCAAAATTTAAGCCAAAAGAACGATTATCGGTATTGCAAGTCCCTATTGAAAGTTTATTATCATCAACTAAAATTGCCTTGCTATGCAAAAAACCATTATAAAGATAAACCTTTATTCCCATTTCGGACATTTCTTTTAAATATGATAATGTTGCCCAATAAACAGTGTGTTTATCTGGTTTTTTAGGAACCATTATTCTTATATCAATACCGCTTTTCTTTGCTATTCGAAGTGCTGCAAAAAAAACATCATCTGGGATAAAATAAGGTGTTTGAATATAAACTCTATTTTTTGCGTTTATTATCATTTGAACAAAAGTTTCTTTGATTTTTTGAACTTGAGAATCAGGTCCAGATGAAATAGCCTGAATAGTTGCGTTTCCACAAATTTGAGGACTTGGGAAATATCCTTGCTCAATATACAATAATGGCGGAGTGTTATCATTTGTGCAATAACGCCAATCATCAATAAAAATATTTTGAAGAGCATATACTCCAGAACCAATCATGCGAATATGAGTGTCTCTCCATGGACGTAATTTTTTATGTTTTCCCATATGGTCATCACGAATATTAATTCCACCTGTATAACCAATTACACCGTCAATAATAGCCAATTTTCTATGGTTTCTATAATTTAATTTTAAATTAAGTAAACGAATATTCATAAATGGAGGGAAAAATTCCCCCACCTTACCACCCGCTTTTTCAAGTTGTTTGAAAAAACGTCTTGGCGCTTTTCTTGAGCCAACCGAATCATAGATGAGTTTTACCTCAACTCCCTCTTTTGCTTTTTGGCACAGAAGTTTCATAACCTCTTTTCCTGTTTGGTCATCTGCAAAAATATAATATTCTAAATGAATGTTTTTTTTAGCTTTTTTTATGTCATCTATTAAATCTTTTAATTTGTCTTCTCCATTTGTATAAATTTTGATTTTGTTGCCGGGAAGTGGATAGCAACCAAATGAGTAGCAAAGAGTAACAAGTTCAATATCATGTTTTAAAATGCCGTCTAGTTTAGCCTCTTCTAAAGTTTGTATGCCGTCAATGTTGCGAATAATATCTCTTTCAGAAATGGCTTTTTTCTTTATCATTTTTCGAACACGTCTGCTTAATCCACTTCCAAAAATGACATATAGCATAAACCCAATTAAAGGCAAAAATGTCATTACCGTGAGCCATGCTATAATATTTTGAGGTTTTCTTTTCTCAAGAAAAACCATGATTATAAGAAGAATAAAGTTTAAACACATTGAAATAGTAAAAAGTAATAATGATATAGTCACGTAATCCATTTTATTCTCCTTTTAATTATTTTACTTGATTTAGACAAATTTTAGTCAAAATTTACTAAATATAAAGTTAAAAGTAAATAATGACATAATTTTATTGATTTTTTTATTTTTGTGAAATATTTTGATTTTTACTTATTTTTTAGTCTTATTAATTTAACTAAGAAAATAATAGGAGAAGAAATTTTAAATACCTCTCGCATTTTATCTTCTCCTAATATTTCTTTTTAACCTAAGTCAAATTTTAAAACTAGAGTAAAACTAGTTATTTAAAAATTTAATACACAAATGTTTTTAATTTTAAAATTTTAACTTTTTTAAAAATAATTTATTTTGTGTTAGCTTAAGATCTTACAGCACCTAATTGAACATCACCTAACACAATAAATGTTGCATCAGCATTCTTGGTAATATCTCTATCTTGACCTGAAACTGCCATATTGATAATAACTCTAATGTATTCATCTTGACCAAAATTAGATATCTTAATAGAACCCTTATTATCAATTGTTGCTCGTCCAGTTGCACCAGAACCAGTTGTTGGATCAATTGAGAAGTTAAGATAATTAGAATCTGGAGTAACAGAATTTCCTACAGAAACTCCTCCATTTGAAATTTGTGCAGAATTTAAAGATAATCCATAACTGTTATTTAACCAACTAGTTAAAGAAGTTTCATCATTATTTTTCAACGCATAAGCAAACTCACCTGCATACGACTTTCCAATTGAATAATATTTTCCAGTCACAAAGTAATTATTTGAAACTCTGTATGAATACGATTGTCCGCCTAGTTCAACTTGTGCGATATAATATTTTTCTGCTCTGTAATACTTACCATTTGCAAGCATTGATGCGTCATCAATAAATATTGAATCATTAGTAATTGTAGAAATAGTTATTGAAATATCATTTGTTCCGTATTTAGTTTGCAAGTATTGTGTATCAGCTCCATTACCTGAAATGTAATAGAAGCCTACATAGTTATTATCTTGAGGAATAATTGTAATAGTGTCATTTGCTTGAACGTTTATTCCTAGTTGTTGCGACAATGAAATATAATATGTTTTATCATAAGTCATTCCTATATTTCTTTGAGTGAAATCAACTGAATAAGTTTCTCCATCTCTTGTCAAAGAAATTGTAAATGTTGTTGATAGATTTGATTTAACCATTACTTCTAACGTGTCATTAATATAAGTTGGTGTGATTGTCGTATCAATTTGAGATGCTGATGTCACATTAAATGCTTGTGATACACTGAATGCCTCCCCATCTCTTACAGCAATGTTGTTGTCTTGTAATTCTATTTCTCTTGTAAGTTGAACATTAATAGGACAATCATAATATTCAGTTTGTCCATTATTTTCATATTTAAGCGTAATAACCATTCTTATATTTGCAGTATTTGAACTTGCGAATATGCTTGTATCTGTAAATCTAGGAACTTGGAAAGGAATATACAATTCTGTTGACTCTTCTGTTGATTCTTGTGAAGGATTAGTATATCCAGCCCTTTGCTCATCATAGGCTTCGTTTAATCCGTTATAACTTCCAGACAATGTATTAATTGTTGCAAGGTGATAACCATTTGTGGTGCCTTCATTTACATTTTCTGCAAAAGTAGGCGTTAATTCAGTTTCCGTTCCATTAAATGCCAAGATTTCTAAAGTATCTTCATCATAGAATGATATTGACTCAACCGTGATATATTTTAACATTAAATTGTTTATATTTAAATAAGTTAAATCTGTGTCCGACATTGAGTATAAATTCTTTGTATCATCTCCACTACCTGATGTTTTGAGTGTATAACCTCCACCACTTGCATTAACTAAATAGCCACCATTTTCACTTGCAGTATAATCATAGCCGAAAAGCCAAGCTTTAATTCCTTGAAGTGTAATCATCGTCACACCATCACTATCAGTTGGATTTCGATATGCTCCACCTGAAATACTTAATTCTGTAAGACCATTTGAAGTCGTTGATCCTGTTTCAGATATTGTAAGAAGTTGATATTGAGCACCAATATCAAAGTAACCAAGTTCTGTAAGAGAAATGGTTTCTTCAACTGGAGATGGACTTGTGTATCCTTGTGGAGGGTCTAATCTAAATGCTATTTGGAATTTATAGTCATACATATCATACCCTTCAACCATAAAGTATTGTGAACCAAACACAACTTGAGGAATGCCCGAAAAAGTCATTATAGAAGTATTTTTATTTGTAAATGTATAAGTTGTATTAGATTTGCTCCAATTAGGTGAACTTAATTTTAATTTTTGAGTAACATTAGTTGGATTATTGTAAGTTATAGAATCATAAATTTGATTTTCTGTTAAAGAAATTTTAAAGTATTGAGTATAATCTTCACCTGCATGTTCACCCGCATTTGGAGAAATTTTGAAATATCTTGTATCTGAATCTCCTCCTAACAAAGTGAATGAAGAATATTGATTACTGCTATTTACACTTGAAGTCGAGTAAGGATTATCAATATTTGTAATATAGTCTCCATTGTCAACACCATTTCTTGTTCCATATTGAACATTATAGTTTGGCATGATGAATACAACTGTATAGAAGGTTTTAGTAAATCCTCCTGTCGAATAAGTCGTTTCAAGAAGAACATAATCTCCAGAATTTTTAGCACCAAGTGGATATAATTCATAATCATAAGCTTTATCATTAACTTGCATTGGTGAACGTGCCAAATATTCTTTTGTTTCACTAGTAAATGTTTGGTCATCACTATTTACTGCAGTATTAGTAAATTTAGATATATTGTATCTACTAAAGTAACCTTCTTGAAGTATATTCAAAATATCGTCAGTTATACCTGCGTTACCACCATTTGATCCTGCTGTAACACCTTCTAAAATGCTAATACTTAGAGTTGCTGAACCTGATGTGAAGTCAGTCATAGTCACAAGTTGGCCTGTTGTTGGATGTTTAATTCCCAAATATTCAACCGCTTGTTCTGTTTCGTTGACATACATTGTTGCAGGGAGTTTTCCTCCGCTTGTTATTTGATTTTCAACATCAATATCAATGCTTGGCATATAATAATAATTTAGATTAATCGAATTTGTTGAAACATTTGATGTTTCTGTAGTAGCACCATCTAAAGTTTTAATTGAATTCACTACATCTTCAATAGCATATATTACATCAATTTCTGTAATATTATTGGCAACAATTGTAGAATCCTTAAAATTAATCTTATCATAGTCTATTTTATAAGAACCGGCATAGTAAAGTTCAATTCTACTTGCTATAGTAACACCATTTGCGAATATTGAATTTGAAAGATTTGACATGCTGTCTAAAGCATCTTTTACAGTTACATCACCTGTATTTGATATAGCACCATTATCTCCTATTGATAAATATAAATTATTATTAAATGTTGTTGCCAAGTAAAGTCCATAAAATTCTTTATCTGCCATTGAATAACCGAGGTCAACAGTCAAGGACTTCCCAATGTCATTTACAGAGAAATGGACTGGATATGATGCTGTAAAGTTGCTCCAATTTACATCATAACCATCAATTGTCCTAGTCGCAAAAACGAAATAGTATTGTTGTCCGTTGCTTCCTATGCTTGATGCTATGTCTGTGTTTAATGTTACTTTTGCCATTCTTGACTCGGCAAACAATGTATCTGTTGAAGTTTTGTCAACATAAATAGTTTCATAATCAACTGTGGATTCATTAGATTCTCCATCTGTATAAATTCCAGATGCTGAATAGTTTGAAACTCTATTTACTTGAGTTGTGATTACTCTATCTAAAATTTTAACAGTATAAGTTTCACTTACATTTTGATAAGTCAAAGTAAATTCAACAATAGATTCAGTTCCTAAATTGCCACGAACAAATTTAATGTGTGCATCGGTTGCTATTGTTTCATTTGCTTCATAATTTGTTCCAGTTGTTGCATTTTGAACATAAGCATTTTGCACACTTGAAACTGTAATTGCAAAAGTGCTATCAGTATTACTTATAGTTTCTGGTGTATTATAAACCACATCATTACCACTCAAAGATGCTGCTTGAGCATACATTCTATTATCGATTGCGTTGCCAGTTTCATCTATATTTTCACCAGTTTCACTATAATTACCAAATATAGGTGCATGATTAAAGAAATTTGCAAGAATACCATCAAATTCTGTGTTGTTATTCAAATATTCAACTTGTTCAGTGTAATCTTCTGTTGGAGTTGGATAATTTGTGTCTAATATTGCACTTCTATATATTGGGAAAGAATAAGTAAGTGTATATGATTGTGATATATTTTCATTCAATAGACTTGTTATTTTTATAGTCAATTGAACTTCCAAAGATGAATCACCTGAAACATAATTTGTATCAAACTTATAACCAGTTTCATTATCACCTATTAGCCCATTAAATGCGTTAATAGATGAATAAGCATCTGTAATTTCTATTTTTGAATGATTTAAAGTTCCAGTATATAAATCACCTAAAATAATTTCATGTTCTTGACCCGAAATGGTTTTAGCATTTGATGCAAAACTTGATTTAGAAGTAATATTTTGTTTTAATACAAAGTTTTGAGTAAATATAAATTGATTTCCATTGTAATTTTCTTCTGTGAAAGTAACAATAAACTTTATAGTAACCTCTTTATCTTCAAGAAGGTCAGAAGTTTTTATCGAATTATCTTCCCATATAATGAATTTATCACCACCTGCAACAAGGTCTGTTCCCTCTATTTCTGCAGTGACTGTATATGATGTTGTTTCATTATTATTGAGTGTAATATTAAATAAATCGTTAAAATTATAGTCTTGTCCGCCAGTAAGTTCATTAGTTTGTCCTTTTTCAAATGCAAAACTTGCGTTCGCTTTTAAATTTAATGTTAAAGTAGATAAATAGCCAAGTTCTGTATAGACAGAGAATTTAACCACTCTATCACTATCAATATAAGAATTCAAATTTACTATAAATTCTCCTGTTGAAGAATCATAACTATAAGAAGCAATATCTCCATTAGTTCCTACTTGACCTTCTGTTAATACAACATCTGCTTTATTAAATACTATAGTATCTGATGAAGAACCAGTACTGTTTGCAACAAGGTTTATTTTAAGTTCTTTTGAAGAATCATTTATTGCATCACTATTATTTATATTCCAAACATAATCTGTGCTATCTTGTGATGTAGAACCGCTCGTATAACGGATTGAATAATTTGTTGTGTCATCATTTATTATAAAGTCATAATATTGTTCGCCACCTATAACAGAAAAATCATTTTCACCATTTCCAGCAACATATGTATGTTTTATTCTGACTGAAATGCTATTTACCATACCGCTTCCAGTGTCTTTAGGTGTAAAGTAGAAAATTGAAAAATCATTTGAGAATGATAGTTCAACAAAACTACTCCAATTCCCATCTCGGTATTCTTCTCCATTAATGGTCACCACATCAATTTCATTTTTTTCGTTCAGACTAGAGAAAATTATTTCTTTCTCATCAACAGCACTTGTAGTTGAATTTTGTCCATAATATACATAGCCTTCACCACTCATTATTAATATATTGACAACGTTTCCAACTGTCATTAAAGAACTTCCCTCATCATTTCTTAAAGAAGGAGTCACTGAACGTTTACCTTTCTCTAAAGTAATGATGTCTGAAACTGTTTTAATTGTTGGTTCTTCATCAGTAGTGCTTTCATATTCCATAGAAAATTTAACAACCATTGATTCAGAGGTTACATCAAATATAAAAGTAGATAATGCGTTAGATGAAGCACTTGACGCATCAAGAATAAGTTCAACATTCTTGCTAACATTAAATCGTTTATAACCAGAATTTAAAGTTGTAGAATCAAATGTGCTGTCAAGGTTAATTGAGCCTTGTTGTCCTAATGGTGAAGAAAGATGCTCAACTGAGCCATTATAAGCATAAATAACCTCTTCATTCACAACATCAGGAATAATTTTAATCAAGTAATAGAACTCTTGAGATGTTTGATTTTGAGTCTTTGTAATTGTATATTTTAATCCAACATAGTAATTTTCTTCAGAAACATGATTGAAAGTTATATAACCCGTTGTATCATCAGATATGTTAATACTCTTAATAAGTTCATTTCCCGTTAATTCAATTGAAAGATTCTCATATGCAATACTCTGAACAAAACCATCCAATGAATAAAGACCTTTGTTTTGAGCAACTTCTCCCTCTTCTATTTCTTGAAGAATATCATTTACTTGTCCCGCTGTCATTTCATCATAAATGCCTTCCTCGTAAAGTTGGTCAGGTGTTTTTAAGGCATTTGCAAGAGCATAATAATTGTGGCTGTCTGATTCGGTATAAGCACCAAGATTATTTTCATATTTGACAAAATCATAACCTATTGATGAAAGAATTAATGGAACATGAACTGTTGCTTCAATAGTTGTGCTTGCAGTTGAAGAATAGAAATTGATAACCATATAGCAAGATTCATCATAAAGTCCTTTCAAAAGTTCACTTTGAGTATTAATCATTATAGTTGGAAGTTTGGTCGAACCACTTACAATATAGTTTCTAATATTATTTCCATAAGCATCTTGACCAGATGGAACAGCATAATAACCATTTATTGTATTATATTGGTCTTGTGTGCCTTCTGCTGTTGACCCTTTCTTGCCAAATAGCCATGGAGTCCCATTAGAATCAATTGCCATCATCATATATTTGACATCATCAACTATTTGTGTTGTAGCAGACAATGTGCTTCCATCAGTATTGTTTTTGATTAATGCTTTTGCAAGTTCATCATAGATATCACCTTGAATTAGTTTTACTTTAACTGATATAGTAGCCAAGTTTTCGTCTGCACCACTTAATCTTATATTAAGATTTGTGACAAGTTCTGTTACATTATAATCAAATACAAATCTTGTATCAGGAATTTTAGTTACATTTCCATCATAAATCAAATAATCATCAAAGGTATATTCAATTGAAACACCACTAGGCATTTCATCTGAAGTTTGTCTTGTAATTGTGACAAAATTATCTAAACTCATATTTGATGAGCCTAAAAGATAATATGTTCCCTCTTTGTCTGTGATTTTTAAATCTCTTGAAATAGTAAATTGAATTGGAACACTTAACGCATAATAATTATCTCCGTCTGGCATGAAATAAATAGTATAATTTAATGTTTCTCTGTCCCAAAAATCATTAAAAGTTATAATACCGTCAACAAATGTCGCAATATATTCTTCAGGTGCAGAATCATAAGCATTCAAGACATAACGTAAATTATCTCCCGCACCAACTGCTTGAACATAATAAGTTGTGCCTGCTGTATATAACGATGAAATAGGAAGTGTTGTTCCGCCTGCATTTCTATCGGTAACTATATTTGTAAGTTCTATTCCTTGAGATGCATAAATTGTTTGATCAGCTGAAGGATAATTTACAGATGAAACCTGTTTATTTCGCAACATTGTCAAATTTAAAGTTGTATTTACGGCATCGCCCACGCTATCACTTATTATAAATTCTATAGTGTGATCCATTGCAAAATCTTTATTTATAGTAAAACTTGTGATGTTTGCAGTTAAAAGTATTTGTTGCATATTGTTTACACTATAATCATTTCTAAAGTCAACCGCATTATCTCCAGAATAAAGTGTTATCATTCCGTTTTCGCCGAATAGGTCTTCAAGCCTACCATTATCACCTGAAAAATCTCCACTCATAAGGTAACTAGGGTTTAATCTAAATATTATATTTTCATAAGTTTCTGTATCAGTATTATTTACATAAAATTCAATTAAATCACTTAAAGTTATAGTGTTGTCCTTTGCACCATATTTGCTTATTGATGCAGTTGAAACGTCACTTATCATTTCTGATTTATCAATATTTGAAACCACACTGCTTCTATTTGCAATTCTCATTCCAGTAACGCCTGTGGAATTGATTAATAATTTAATGGTTTGTCCATTTGTTAATGTTGAAGCATTTGAGTCATTACTTCTTAAATATAATGTAACTTCCGCTTCTGTCGCATTTCTGAATGTGAAAGATTGCCCACTTGTTGAAATATTAATTGCACTTGAGTTTCCTTCACCAACAACAAATGTCCAATCACCTTGTAATGTGTCAGTTCTATCTTTTTGGTCAGTTATTACTACATAGGCTCTTCCATCACCTAGAAGTGTGGTCAGCATTTCTTCAATGCTTGTAAATTCCATAGGTGTATTTGACGCACTATTAAACGTCATAACTGTTGAGAAACTTCCATTTGTTTGCAATGTCTGTTCAACATTAATAGTTTCATTTCCACTTAATACATTGCCATAATCATAGTCGCCTGGAACTTGAATTTCTATATTTTGAGCTATAGGATTATATACGCATATAGTTTTGTCTTCAGGGAAATCAAAAGACCAAGGGATATTATTGCCTGCAGTATTATCATAAGTTAAAACCATTCTTCCAAGATAAAGTCCATCAGACTCGCTTATAGCAATTGATTCGTTTACTTTTAATCTATATTCTAAAATACCTAAATCATTTTCATCATTAATTGTAAATTCTTCACTATCTATAATAAAATATGATGTTATATCTTCATTATTAACTCTATCATAGATTGAAAGACTCATATAATTTCTATTATACTCATCTTCAAACACAGGAACTGATTCAGTTTTTACAGTGAAACGAATAGTAAATGTATTAGTAGAGCCTTGGTCAATATTTATGACGTTGTTAATTTCTTGGAAATTTGCTCCGTCAAATTCTCCACTTATGACAGAATCATCGTAAAGTGACTTTTCGCAAATTACATTTACATAACCTTCGCACATCTGTGCTATATCATATAATCCGTCTGGAGAATCTTTATCTTTTACTGTAGCATAGTATAATCTAAAACTGCCTGTATTAATAAGTTGAACACTATCGCCATTTAATGCGAAAAGCAAAAGAGTGCTTGTTTCTGTTGAGTAAAGACCTGATTGATTGTAAAGATAGCCTGTTGCACCAATAACATTTTCTACTGTTGGAATAAGGTCATCAATATTTCCTTCGCCAAAGTAAGCAAAGAATACTACATCTTGATAAGTATTATTTACTGGAACTGACTTGTATTGTGAAAGATTTAATGTATAAGGTTCAAGTCTTCCGCTCTCATCATATTGAAGCATAACATTTATATCTGCTTGATTTGCCCATTCAATTTTTTCTTCTCCACCCTCTGTAAAGTAAAGGCTAACATTATATATTAAAGCCTCACCCATTGTTGATTGGAATAATGCTGGACCATCTTGAGTATTTTCAATTAAAACAACTGATAATTGAATATCTTGAATTTCTGTGGAAGTAATGTCCCAATATGAATAATTAAGGTCTGCAACTTGAGTATTTGGTTTATAGTAAGTGATGCCATTTATAACTACTGATTCACCACCTAAAACTCTTATAGTTGGATTTGGCAAAGTAGTAGGGTCAACTCCATCTTCATTACTAAATGCAATGGCAATATTTCCAAGCATACCTTCAAGAATATTACCCGCTGTTGAGCGAACTACTGCGTTTAAATATTTGCTATCTTCTTCATAAATATAATTTGATAAATAAAGTCTTAAAGGATTTTGATAATCAGCCGTCACCTCTTGTGCACCAACTGTAAAACTTCCGATACTTGCCTCCCCAATAATAACTGGAGTTTGAGAAGAAATGTTTTCATCATTATTTTGTGCAAGATAAACAATCATTGCATTATAGAAAGCACTAAAATTATCACCAACTTCCTCACCTATTTCATTTTCAAGTGAAAGTTGTGTGTCAGCATGAACAAATGTATAACTATCAATATGAGCATTTTCACTTGCACTAGCACCTGCAACAAAGTGCATATCATAATTGCTGTCATACACAGGAGAAACCAAGTTTCCTTCTTCTGCGTCAAAGGTTGCTGCATAGTATGAACGTTTTACTCTGCGATTATTTTCTGAAACCACTGAAGTATCTTGCTTATCATCACTAAACATATATTCGCTTCGTGAAGGAATAAATTTTGTTTGAACAGTAAATGCCTCATTTGTCACAATTTGATTTGTATTTATATTTTGTGAGTTGTAAATTTCAAGTTCAGTTGCATAAACAGGAACGTCAACTGCAATTTGAATTGTAATTCGACTCAAAAGTTGATATTCGCTTCTAGCAACTAATGTGGCAATTCCACCTGTTATCCATTGAATTGGATAACCGCTTGCATCTAGAATATTTTGTCCCCCATCATCTTTTAAGGCAGATTTTTCTAACGTAACAGTAAATGGAACATTCAATGTTACAAATTGAGGAACTCTTATAATAGTGTTTGATATGTAGCCGTCTTCTGTTGTAACTGGGAGGTCACCAAGAAAAGATAGTTCGACTTGCGTTTCAGTCACATCTTCCGTTTGAGAGGTTATTACAAGTTCAAAGTCATCAGTAACTTCAAGTTGTCCGTCACCAATATTTGCATTAAAAAGGCTTGGGTCATAATCAAAAGATATGCTTTCAGGGTTTACAATCTTTTCATTAAAACCACCTGCAAGATAGACTCCTAAAACTGTAACGCCGACTATGGCAACGACAGCAGAAATAACAGTGACTATTGTTTTCCACACTGCCCATTTTTTCTTTCCAAGTCCTGCCTCGTTTTTATCTACTTTCTTTTCTTTTCTGTTCTTTTTCATTTAAGACCTCTCTTTTCTTAAACATTCTATACATATTATAATTTTTTAATAAGGAAAAGGCAAATAATTTTCGCTTTTTGTCGTTTATTTTATCATAAATATATTATAAATATAATAGTCAAAAATATTTATTTGCTTTGATTTTTGCTTTTCATAAATTCTTTTAAATTAAATTTTTGCTTTTTTAAAAATTCTTAAACAGTGTAATTTTCTTTAAATTTTTTAATAATTTCATTAAATTTAAGAAAAATAGCCAAAAAAACATATTTTTTGTATTTTTTTAACATATTTTCAAAAATTATTTAACATATTTTATTTTTTTATAAAATTATAAAAATAATTCAAATAGGGCTAATAGAAATTTTTACTTGCCTTTTGGCAAAATTTAATATATAATAGAAAAGACAAATTTAAAATATAATATTACAAAGAGAAAACACTATGATAAAAGAAAACA
>CALWCW010000026.1 GCA_944376495.1 uncultured Clostridia bacterium
AAAATACAATTTATACTGATAAAGATTCCAATATTATAGTAGATGTTCAAAATAAGACATTGCTTGCTTCTTGTTCAACTTCTGCAAATGTATTCAATGATATTACAGCTATTGCAAGCTATGCCTTCTATGGTGTTAAAAATAATAGTTTAGTAAATGTAAATTTGCCTGCTACGATTACAAGTATCGGTGACAATGCCTTTTCTAACTCTACACTAGAGTCAATTACAATTCCAAAGTCGGTTGGAACAATTGCAGATCAAGCCTTTAAAGATTGCCAAAAGTTGACTAATGTAACAATAGAAAGTAAAGCGATCTTTCAAAACATTGTAGAGCAAAATTCACAAGGATATCTTGTAGCTAATGCAACTATAATCAATGTAGAGGCTTCAATCATCGATAGTGATGGCTTAACCAGTGCCTACCTTGACAGTGAGGCATTTACAAGAGCAAAATCTCAAGATGAAAAGTATTATGTTTATACTTACAAAGTTTAATAAAATTTTTAGTAAATAAATTTGTCATTAAGACAAGAATACGGATAAAGTATTGTTAAATCATTATTATCATAAATTTTTAATAAATTCTATGTGTATTTCACACATTATCACTTTATTTATGACCACCGGTTTTATTAAGTAAGTTCAGTTTTAGATAATAAAAAATTATATTCAATAATTAAAAGTCATGGTTGTATATAAAAAATTATAATATAAAGGTTTTTTGTTGTATGGAAAGCAAAGATTTAAAATTGATAAAAAAACGATATGGAGAGAAATTTGCACATTTGTGTCGTGAACTTTTTCCTACATTACTTGAAAAAGAAGGATTGCTAACTCAATTACTTAGCAAGCATTTTCCACCTAGTAGGGAATTATATAATGATTTGGTTTCCAACGACCTTATTTATAGTTTTAAAAGTTATATTTATAGTTTAATTCCTAGTGATAACTTAGAAAAGCAGAAACAAGTGAATCTTTCACCCGAAGAGTTGATGGATAAAGCAGGTTATATTTTATATCCAGAATGTAAAACAGAAGAAGATATACAAAGTTTTAGGCATTATTATTACCGTGGAGAACCTACACCCGAATATAAAGGTGGCAAACCGGTTGGATACAAAGGAGAAGAACTTTGTACGTTTAATGGTGGCAGATTGGGAACTTGCCGTGTATGGTTTGCGGTCAGAAAAGATGTCGATAAAATAAAGAGAGAAGATTTTAAAAATCCTAGACGTGAAGACGATTATGGCACTAGCGTGATAAGTATACAATACACAAAAAACAAACCATCAACATTGTCTATTAAAAATAGATATAATCATGCTTTAGAACATGTCAACCCCGATGCCACTTATGGCAACAATTTAGATAATATCATAGAAGGATTGACTTCGGCATTTGTTAAAAAATTTGGCATTGAAACTGATAATGTTTCAAAAAATTTTTATATGCCTGAATATGTTAAAACAAAAGATGGTGTTTTTTATAAACCAACTCTAAACAGGGGCTTGGTTCAGTATTGTGCAGACAATGTGGTTATTGAAAGAGGGCAAGCCAAAACTTTAGATAAAAATAGATATTTACTTATAGAAAACTTTGTTTTAGACCTTCAAGATAAAAAAATATTCAATTATGACAAAAACACAAAAGATCCTTTTGTGGAGAGCATAGGCAAAATCAAAGAAATTAAGCGTCTTTCTACAAAAGAAGGAATGACAATTTTAATCACTCCAGAAGAAGGGGAGGTTGTGGAAATAAATTTGAATAAGAAAAATCAAATAGTTGGTTATTCAAATAAAAATATTAAAGTAATCGGAGATTCTTTCTTAAAGTATAATAAAACATTAATGCGACTTGAACTTCCGAATGTTCATACCATAGGCAAAACTTTTTTGTTCTCCAATAAATGCATTCAATATCTCAATTTGCCAAATGTTCAAATCATAGATGATGACTTTTTGTATTTCAATGAAACTTTAATGCGACTTGAACTTCCGAATGTTCATACTATAGGCAAAAATTTTTTATATAAAAATAATTCTATCTTATATCTTAATTTGCCAAATGTTCAAATCATAGATAATAATTTTATGTGTTTCAATAGGATCTTAACTCATCTAGAACTTCCTAATGTTCAAATTATAGGCAATTCGTTTTTGTTTTATAACAAAGATTTAGTTCAGTTTACAGTTCCCAATGTCGAAATTATAGGTTGTGATTTTATGCGTTTTAATAAATCTTTGACACAACTTATAATTCCCAAAATCTTACAAGTCGGAGAAGGTTTTATGCTTGGTAATAAAAATATAGATTTTAGTTTTTTGAATTCAAAAGAAGTTTAGTTAAAATAAAGGATTTTATTAACATCGCTTGGCTTGGGAAAAATATTTTATTTAGGCGAGTTGTTTTTAAGGAATTTTCTTTAAACAACTTTTTTTTAATATAATTGTATAATTGATTGTCTTGCTGTTTTATGTAAATGCAAGATTGTCCTAAAGCATCTTTATAAATCCTTCCTATATTATTATATATATTATATTTAATATAATAATCATATTATAAATGTTGGCGAACAGGGATAAAAGGCGAAAATTTTATAATTTTATATTGCTTTAAATTTCTCAAGAAAAAAAATAAAATATTTTTAAATTTTTCTTGACTTATTGATTTAGTTTTGGTATTATATATTAGCTGTGAATTATGGGTTGAAGCATAAGGTTACCTTGACAACCGGCTATCAAGGAGAATTTATGTGGACAAATGTCGTGGCATA
>CALWCW010000027.1 GCA_944376495.1 uncultured Clostridia bacterium
ACTTGAAAAATGTAATATAACTGTTAACAGTGCAAAAAGTTTTAGGATAAATTCTTTTTGCGACTCTTTTTTTATTGTAAAACCAAAAAGAATTAACAACCCAATTGTTATAACACTTGAAATGACAATGTATAAAACATGTGGTAAATCAAATAGCATATAAAGATTATAGAAAATTTTACGACAAAAAGCAACAAAAAAAAGCGACAAAAAAATAAAATTAGAAAATTTCTTGGGTTTTCAGTTGCTATCAAGTGTATTTATAACCTCAAATTAAATAAAAAACAGCACCAAAAATGCTGTTTTATAATTATAATATATCTAAAATACTTGGACCAATTGAATAACAAATGGACTTTTTGTTTTTGAAAATATCTTCACCATTATTCTTTTCATTGGTGTTTACAACATAAAAAACATAGCCAATAATGATGTCATTTACAACATCATCAAAATCTCTCCCTTTATAAAGTTTTCCCAGTTCGTTTTTATAAATTTCATTGGTTAAAACAAAATTAACGATATGCGTTTTTACAAACATATAGTTTTCTTCTCTAGTTTTTGCAACAACATTATCACTACAAAAACATTTTGTTTTAGGTATAATTTCATTCAATTCTTGATATAAATCATTGCACATAAAATTTCTAATCTCATCTGTTGGATAAAGATATTTCATAAATTCTAACATTTTGTTATTCATTGATAACTCCTACATTTTTTCAATAACAATTTTTGTTTTTTGATTGTTGTCTTTGAAACTGACAACTACATTTTTGTATGTAGCGACAAACGCATTAGCAATTACATCATCAACATAAACTTTCAAATCTTCACTATTCCTTAATTCAAGTTTATTTAGATTTTCTTGCTCTGGTTCTTTCCCATAACCATAGTTATGGTTTAAAACATACTCTTTACTGTTTACTTGTAACATTTTGGTTAAATTGAAAGCGATTTGAAATTTATATAAAAATGGAGGTGTTTTATGATAGATATTTGAGATACAGGATAAGCGGAAGAAACGCTTTTTGTCAAAAATGTTAAGAAAATCCTTATTTTACAAGCATTTTCTTATGATACATTTTTTGACTTGTTTTTTTCCTTTATCTTGACAAATGGGAAAACTCATTTTCACGTCAAAGTGCAACCTTTGAGCTTGAAATTTTGCTTGCAAAATTTGCTTGCCACTTACGGTTGACTTCTCCTTTACCCAAAAAGTTTACTAAACTTTTCGGGAGCCCATATCTGCAAGCCACATTTTAAAGAATAGACATAGAAAAGAACCGGGAAATGAAATACATTTTCTCAAAAATTTAGAATAGAAAATTTTTAAATTTAAATATAGAAAAGAAATTTTAATTTTTGAGGAGACTACGATGAACGAATTAAACTTAAATACAAAAAATATCTTTACTAACTTTGCTGATGTTGTCAAGGTTAAGGACTTGCAAAAAATGTTAGGCATTGGAAGAAATTTAGCCTATGAGCTTATTGCCACTAATAAAATCAAAAGTGTTAAATCTGGAAATCTCATTTTAATACCAAAACAGAGCGTCATTGATTTTTTGAACAAGGGAGGAAATGTTGATGATTAAAGGAAGTTTGCAAGTCAGTCACGGAACATACTATGTTGTTGTGAATTACAAAGATGAATATGGCAAACCTAAACAAAAATGGATTTCAACAGAATTAAGAGAAAAAGGCAATAAGACAAAAGCAAAGCAAAAAATGAAAGAGATTTTAAAGTCCTTTGATATAAATCAAAATTTAAACAATGAACAAAATTCAAATGAAGATATTTTATTTGTTGATTTCTTGAAAAACTTTCTTGCCATAAAGAAAAACACAATTGAACCTGTCACAATCAATATGTATAACAAACTTGCCGAAAACATTTCAAAGTATTTTAAAAATATGAGATTAAAGCTAAAAGATTTAAAACCCTATCATATTGAAGGATTTTATAAAAGTGAATATGCACGAGGCTTATCAAGCAATTCAGTGTTAAAATATCACGTCTTAATTAGAGAATGTTTGCAATATGCGTTTATAAACGATTTAGTTTTAGTCAATGTTGCCGATAAGGTCAAGCGACCGAAAGTCGAAAAATTTAAAGCAAGTTTTTATGACATTAAAGAGATTGAAAAATTGTTTGAGGTCATACAAGATAACGAATGTAAACTTCCTATTATGCTTACTGCTATGTATGGATTTAGGCGAAGTGAAGTGCTTGGTTTGAAATGGAATGCAATTGATTTCGAAAACAAATTGATTTCTGTTCAGCACAAAGTTTTGGAGACGAAGATTGATGGTAAAAGAGAAATCTATCTTTCGGATAAATTGAAAAATCAAACAAGCAACCGCACACTGCCACTTTTGCCACAAGCAGAAAAATTACTGTTAGACAAAAAGACTGAAATTGAAAAGAATAGGATTTTGCTTGGAAAAAGTTATGATAACCGATATTTAGACTATGTTTGTGTTGATAATCTTGGAAGATTGATACTTCCTAACAGGTTAACAAAAATTTTTATCAAAATTTTACGAAGAAACAATTTAAGAAAGATAAGATTTCACGATTTACGCCACTCTTGTGCGAGCATTATGCTTTCTAACGGCGTTCCAATGAAGCAAATTCAAGAATGGCTTGGTCATGCTGATTTTAGCACCACTGCAAATATTTATTCACATCTTGATTATTCTACAAAATTAAACAGTGCAAACACAATGACAAATGTTTTTGCATTTTCTCAAACTCAAGAAAAGGAAAAAGAAACTGACAAGACCCAAGAACTTGAACAGGAGATAGAAAGGTTGAAAAACATAATTGTAGAAAAAGAAGATGAAGAATATTTAGAGTGGAAAAAGCAAAGAGAAAAGCGGAAAAAAGATTTTGAGATGTAAGAAAAATGGGCTATGAGATAAAAACTCATAGTCCATTTTTTATATTTTTATTAGGCAATTTATTAGGCAGGCACTATTTTTTGTAAAAAATTTGTA
>CALWCW010000028.1 GCA_944376495.1 uncultured Clostridia bacterium
GTGTTTGTATTGTATAATAATGTTTGATAAGATGAAGTTGCTAAAATACCGATAAATAAAGGGATTGAGAGATTTTTAATATGTTATTCTATGGTAAAATATAATACGAAAAGTTGAACTCGCGACATTTTTAGGTCGCCCCTTCGGATCGATTATCGAGGGTTCGAGTCCTTCTAGACGCACCATCGGCGAAAACGGCATTATTGCTTGATTTCGTCTTTTTTTATTTTTGCTTTCTTTATTTTTAGATTTATTTTTTGTTCTTTTTACTCTTTTAAAAATTTTGAAGTTGCTTAAATTTTCTTCATTTTTTGTTATGTCTTTCTGTTTTAATTTTCTCGAGCACTTGTCCTCATATTTTTTGTAAAACATTGAAAACTAATTTGAAATATGGTATAATATTTATATGATAAAAGATTTATGTTTTGAAATTATATAAAAATGTCCTAATAATTGTATGTTTTGTTCGTCAAATAGTGATTCAATCAAAAGGACAATAGACTTTTTTATGAAAAACGGCGGTATTCAAGAAATATCTTTGTCGGGTGGAGAACCTTTACTACATCCTGTCGAAGAATTTAAAAAGGTATATAAAGATACTTTAGAAACTTAAAATTAGTAAAATTTGAAGTAGAATATTATTCATAAAATATTGGCATATTTTTGCAAAACAATATTAAGCACAGAAATTGGTTAAGAAATTGATGCAAAGTTGAAAAACATTTTGCAAAAGCCTAGAAAATTGAAAAATTTATAGAGGAATAATATGTTTAATAGCGAACAAGGAAAAAGAAAAATGGCGTTGGCGATTTCACACTATGCCTATAGAAATACACCACTTGAAGATTATCATTCAAAATCCATAATGATGGATATGTTATTTTATAAAAAAATTTATAAAATTGTATATACAAAACTAAAGAAAGTAGAGTTATTACATAAATATATAGAAAATTATAATATTGAGAAAATTGAAACAAAAGGAGATTTTGAAAATTTATTAAACACAGTGCCAGAAGAATTAAGATTTAAATTTATGAGATATTTTAGCAATATTATTACTATAATTCACTATAATTTTGGCTCTGACTGGGATAGTGCAGAACTTCTTGACTATAATATAAATAATAAAGGAGCTACAAATTTTGTTTTATCAGGACACTTCTTGAATGTTGTCAAAAGAGAGCAATTTTAGATGATAAAACAATGTGTTACATTAATAAAGATAAAGTTAGCAATTTTGCTTATAGAAAATTGAAAGGCATTCAAAGGGATTTAGAACCTTATAAATTATAAAAATAGCAAAGAAAATTGACACAAAATAAAATAGTAGAATATTATAACCAAATTTTTAGGTGAGTTTTAAGGTGAGTTTAAAAAATCACTTTAAAAAAGTTATAATCTACTATTTTTATGTAAAAATACTATTAAATTTTTTATAAAATGAGCTTGATGTTTATATTTTTAAAGCTTTTACGATATTCTGATTTAGATATTCCAAACATTTTTTGCCGATTCTATTTGTTGACTAAAAGTAATACCATTACTCCAGCTTATATATTCATTCAATTTTTCAAGTGAAACAAACAATCTTTCACTAGTTTCCCATTCATTTTTAAACGGCAGAATATCTGAAACCTTTGCTGTGTATCTTAATTGATAATAGGTTTGTCCGTTTTCAACTACCTCTACAGCACCGATATATCTTATATCTTTTATAGTTATGCAGGCTTCTTCCATAATCTCTCGTTCTAAAGTTTCTAATTGAGATTCATTTGGCTCGGGATGTCCACCTGGAATAGTCCAAGTTTTGCCATTCTTAACAATTAAAAGTTCATTTTTGTCATTGAAAATATAACCACTTACTTGGGTATATTTTTCTTCATTTATTTTAAAATTTTCAATCCAACAAATTTTGCAATTTTCTGAAAGAAATTCATAATTTTTCATGTTTTTGTTTCTCCTTTTATAATTATTTATTATTTTTATTGTTTTTTGATAAAATTTTCATCATTCCTTCTTTTTGCGTTATGGTTAATTTATTATATAATGTTAAAAATAATTCATCGTCACTGGCAATATCATTTGTCAAAACCCCTAATATGTAACTCGTTGCAATAGTCTTTGCTTCCGCTGAATTTTCTAATGCTTTTAGGCACATAAAATCAATCATTTCCATAATCACACTCCTTACTCATTGATGAGTATCTTATAAGAAGATTTCTATTGTAAGTTTATCATAAAAAGTGGTAATTTGACAAATAATTTTTAACTTTTGTTGATTTTTCATTATTTTTTTTGATAAATTACGAAAATTGAATTTTATTAGATTTTTAAGCCAATTTGTTATATAATTAAAAGTAGTTTCAATTGTAGGGGGTTTTGTGAATACTGAAAATAATATAAGAACTAAAAATACAAAAGAAAAAATAGAGAGGGCAACTTTTTATTTACTAAAAAGAAAATCTTTTTCACAATTGTATGTAAAAGATATATGCACTATAGCATGTATTAATAGAAGTTCGTTCTATGAACATTATCAAGATATAAATGACCTAATGATGCAGATTGAAGAAAAATTGTCAAATGAAATGTCTAAATTTTTTGTAAATCCACCTTATTTTAAAAAAGAATGTTTTTTAGATATGTTTAATTTCATAAAAGAAAAACAAGATTTTTATAAGGCTTATCTAACCTATAGCGATAGTTCTTTAATGGCTCAATCTGATTTTTTAAGCTTTTTTAAAAAACTAGGCAAAAGTGCTGACTTACGCTCATTATATTCTGATAATGAAATAATTTATCATATGGCTTTTTTTAGCGCAGGTCTTAAGGCTATTTGTAAGGTCTGGCTTGAAACGGGGTTAAAGGAATCTCCAGAAGAGATGTCAGAATTAGTATATAAAGAATATAGTAATAAAGATATATTTTTCAAAGCAGAAAAATAAATAATAAATATATATAGATGATTTTACAATTAAATAGTTTACTATATTTCTTTTTGATAAAATAAAATTAATTCTCCATCGTCAATTATACTTGTAACAAAATTTGTGTAACCCCAATGTAAATAAATTGATAGGGTGCGACTTTCTTTTGCTTCCACTCCAATGGTTAAATATTTTATATTCAATTTTTTTGCATAGTCTTCGGCAATCTTTACAAGTTTTGATATATGTCCTTGATTTTCATATTGTTTTTCAATACGAAATGTTGCCATATTTGCTATATTTGGACCGCATAATAAATCTTTGCAAGATACATTTAAATTTTTTTTATTTAAAATTAATGAAATTTGACCTATTGGGTCATCGTTATCTAAAACAACAAAAGTGATTATGTCTTTATTTTTGTTGGCATTTATAAATTCTTCTTTCCATTTGATATATCTTTTATCATTGATATTATTTTGAATATCTTTATTCCATATCTTTTCTAAATCTTCTAAAGAGGCTTTTCCATATTGAAACATAGTTTAACTCCTATATCATTATAACATAAAAAATAAATTTTTATAAAAAATTTAAAACACAAATAAATTAATTGTGCAATATATTTATATATTTTATCATTTGTAATTTATATTATCGAAAGCCGAACTTGCTTGCAAGAGTGAGGCTGATGGTCATACATACTGTGATGAACACAATTTATTGGGTTTTTGAGTTTAGCAAAATTAAAATTTAACTTGCTTAAATTTTAACATCACATAGTTTATATTATCGGAAGCCGAACTTGCTTGCAAGAGTGAGGCTGATGGTTATACACACTATGTGATGGACACAATTTATTATATCCTCTCTCCCACAAGCTTTTTGTAA
>CALWCW010000029.1 GCA_944376495.1 uncultured Clostridia bacterium
GCAAGATGTAAAAATACGGAAAAGCCAATAAAGTTATCCGATATATTAAAAATTTTGTTAAATAAAACTAAATGTCCGCTGGAAGAAACGGGCAAAAACTCTGTTGCTCCCTGAATTATTCCTAAAATTATTGCCTCTATAACGCTCATCAACATATTTTATGCAATTAGGTTTAGTTTTAATCTTAACTTATCCACAATTATGTGGATAGACCCATGTGGAAATGTGGATAACTTAGTATGTAGAATTGTCAAATGTTTTTTAAAAATTTTTAAAAAATTTTTTGAAGTATTATAAATTTTACTTATTTTTTCTTTTTCTATATTTTCTTCCCCTAGGGGAAGAAATCGCCAAACATAGTTAAATTACCATAGTTTACTATGGTGAATTTTAATTTATTTTTTTAAATTTATTCTATTACACCCCAGTCAAGCAATAAAAGTTCTTTTCTCTTCTCTTTTGGAGTAAGCCATGTTTTAGTTTTATCTCGAGTTTTTAACAGTGAAATTGGTATATTATTTGAACGTTCTAAATAAGCTTTCATTTGTAATTTTAAATCTTCATATGAATAAAATTTTAACCATTTATAAAATCTTTCGTTGTCATTTCTATGACTTCGTTCTACTTTGCCATTATGCCGTGGAGTTCTTGGCTTAATAAGTTTATGTTTTATCTTATAATATAAGCAAAATTTGTCTAATAGGTGTATTTGGTCATATTTAGTTTGCCTTGTATAAGTAAATTCAGATCCATTATCCGTTTGAATTATATTTGGTTTATAACCAAAATATAAAATTGCTCTTTTTAAAAAATTTATTGTAGATTGTGGGCACAGCTCTTCATATGGATATATAAATCTTTCTCGTGTTGCTTCATCAATAACTGTATATTGATAAAACCTGCGTTCTTCTTTAAATTCCCCAACATAACATGATAAAGGAATGTGTTTAACATCTAATTGCCATTTTTCTCCAATTTGCTCTGGGGTATGATATGGCTGTGGAATATATATTTTTTTCTTTTTAACTTCTTCATACCAACCATTTTTTCTTAAAAACCTATATAAACTAGTTGGGTTACGAGAATAAGAATAATTAAGTCTTAGTTTCCCATATAACTCATTTAAACCAATATGTGGATTGCGCTTAATTAAATCTTTTATATGTTTAATTTCTTCTTGGGTGTGACAATTTGGATGTGGTGTATAAGGAGCACAATATTTGGGTTCCAAACTTTTTAAAGAGCCATCAAATATTCTTCGCCACCTATATAATGTTTGAATTGTACAATGATATCTATGTGCAACAAACTCAAATGTAGATATTTTTAATAAATTTAAAGCTTTAAATTTTTCTTCTGCAGAATATGCAATTTTATATATTTTCTTTTGTTTTCTTTTCATAATTTTTCTCCTTTATATTATTTATAGCAATTTTGTAAAAAATTACTTGACATAACTATCTTTAAGATATTATAAAAGAAATGGTAAATAAAATGAAAGAAAAAACAAAAACACAAGATACAGACGAATATAAAATTGGTATAATACCTAGAATAATAACTTTTATAGTTGTATTTGCTATTTTAGGAACTATAATTTATTTTTCCGTTCAATCAGCAAGCAAAAGAATGACGTTTGTTAGCATGGAAAAAAATATTACTACTACTAACATTTACATTGAAATAAAAAATGCTTCTGGTGACCAATTAAAAATTGAAGATTTTGCAATATTATCAAATGGGCAACCTTTAAAAGCAAGCAAGTTTGAAAATGGTTATAGTTACATTAATATAAATTCAAGCATACAAACCATTGAAGTAATTTTTAATATTACTAGCAATTTATTAGACAATCCTATAACTATTTACTTTAAAGGCAAAAGCATACAACTAGAAAAATCTATAACATTTTAAAAAAACTAGGCCAGTTAAACAGCCTAGTTTTTCATTTTAACAAAATTTAATTAATGTAAAAGTGTTAGATAAGCATTTTTTTGTTTCAAATTTAATACTTCTTTTTCTAATTCTTTAATTTTAAATTCTAATCTTGTTACTTCTATATTGTCACTAAGAAGTTTGCTTAGTAATTTATTTCTTAATGACATATTCTCCTGTTCTAAGCGTTTGTTTTTTTCTTCTAATTCCATATAATTTATTGTAATCATTTTTTATTATCTCCTTTATGTTTTAATTTTTGATAAGCTTTTTGTAACTCCCATACAATATTTAAAAGCTGACTTTTAGTTTTATTTTCAAAATATGAAAATTCATATTCTTTTGTTGGATCGTAAGCAAAAGGTATTTCTTCTTCGTCAATCTCAGGTTCTATTTCTTCCACAACTTTTTCTACTTTTTCGCCAGAAGAAAAAGTTTTAACATAATCTCGAATTTCTTTAACAGTCATATCCGAACGAATAAATTTTTTATTTATTAAATTTTCTATGGTATCATAAGATAAAGGCAACAATTCAAAAAGTTTGCTTGGCGTAAAATCATAAAAATATGTTTTTACAGTTACATTTTCAATACATGAACCTTGAATAAATCTTTCAAAACAATTTTTATATCGGCTAACTGCTTTTCTATCAAAACCAAATTTTTCTAAAAGTTTGTATGAATTATAATATTCATTATTTTTTGCTTGAAAATAATTACCTTTACAATAAGACCAAATGGAATATATTGTAAAACATGTTTTAGCAAAAACATTTTGATTATTATAATGTATACTTATAAATAAATGACAAAGTTCATTTAATTGTTTATCTTTAAACTCTATCGCGTTATATTTTAAATTTTCCATATTTTCTCCTTAAAAGTATTGACTTTAATATAAATTAAGAATATAATAACTAAGAAAGTTGGGTGAAAAGGAATTTTATTCCCAATCCGTAATTATCAGCACAAACTCAAAAAGTTATAGCATTGATTTCTTTCAAGAAGGTAAAAATTTTTACCTTCTTTTTTTATCTTTTTTAATAAGCTCAGAAATTAAACTTCTATCTTCTTTATGTATTCTATAATCTTTATATTTATCCTTTTCACGATAAGTGTTAAACCTTTGTCTTTCAATTTTAGTTTTAACATAACAATTTGAATTATCATTAGGGTTAATATTATGTTTTAACTTTTTCTTATCTGAAATATCATTTTTATTATGTGTAAAACCTAGCGAATTTATTAAATCATATTCTTGTTTAAATACATAAGAAGTATGGCCAGTTTTTTTATTCATTACAAAACCCTTAACTTTTTTAACTTTCTTCATTATTTCTCCTTAATCACAATTATTTTCTTAATCTAAAACATCACAATGACCGTAACGTTCAATCATTATTTGACGTTGATATTCTAAAGAATTTTCTGCATATTCTTTATTTGTACAAGGCAATTTAGTAAAAGGATCATTATTTAATTGATATTTTTCAAACATAAGTTGATATAATTCAACAACTTCATCCATATTTTTACAAAACGTAAGACTTTCCAAAATATCAACAGCAACCTTTTGCATAGTTTCTGTTACAACAAAATTTTTCTTTTTCATAAAAACATATCTCCTAACTCTAAAATTTCTTTTTCAGATAAAGGAATAAGTCCTTTATTAATACTTTCTTTTAAAATATTATCTTCCCAGAATTGTAATGTATTGTAATCTTTATTAAAATTTACATAATCAGCATTTTGATAATGCAAATTATTTTTAACTGAAGATAACTCTGTAATTGTTTTTGGTGACTCAAAATCTGCACCTATTAATCGACTAACAATATTGGGGACATTAAGATTTGAAGAATAGTAAAATCTTTTTTTAAAGATTTCAGTAGAGCCAAGAGCCTTTTCTACATATTTTTTTACATAAGTATTACAACGAACTCTACTTACAATTCTTGTAGCAGTAGTATAACCATAAGCAAAAGTAGTAATATTATAAACAGGTAAACCATCCGTTTCAGTAAGTTCATGTTCATGTTTTGTTTTTTCGAAATATTCTAAACTACAAATTTTATTTTTAAATTTTGCCCAAGAACAACAAACTTTTCCAGAATTTACCAAACCTAATTGTTTAACTGTAACACCCCCAATCAATAAATGAAAATGTATACAATTATCTTCATGTCGTTCTGGTATACACATATACCTTAATCTTGGAAATTGTGTTTTAATATTATCAATGTACTTTTTATAAACATTAAAAACTTCTTGATCATTAGTTCTATCAATTTTCGATTTGTCAAAAGTAAGTGTGCAAAACCAATCAAAATCATTCATTTCAAGAAGCATATTCATTGAAATTTTTGTTCGCCGAAGTGAAGCATTTATAGAATTTAAAATTTCACTTTTTTTATATGTATCAATATTACCATTTTCAAGATTTAATTTATATCTTATTCCATCAATATCTATTGGTCGACTTTTCTTTTCTACTTGTTTATTATTTTTATAGTACATAGAAGTAAGCGTTTTATCTCTAAATACTCTATCTTTTTGAAACAAGTAATAGGCAGTTTTTGATGTATTTAAACCTTCCATAAAAACTCCTATTTTAAATAATTCCTTTGAGTGTTACTATTGTCAAGTAGAGTAACACTCTTTGCAAGGCTCGGGCAAAGCCCGTCGCCATTGCAAAAAATTGTTGCTTAAATCAGTGCAAGGTCATTGACCAGTTGCCCACATTTACCACAATACTTGTGGAAATGATGGACAACTTTGGAAATGGTGGAAAAGTCCGTCAAGAATGCAAAACGCGACTTTACCACATTCCCACAATGACTGGAAATGTGGACAGCACCCATCTTTGCCAGCCTTTCAGTTTGCCCACAATTCCACACTGACGACTAAGACTGCTAATTAATTACTTTTTCTTTTCAAAAGCTGAATAAGTAAGCAGTCTATGATTTTTCTTTAAATACAAATATTTAAAATATTGAACAATTCTAATAATTAAGAATTTCTTTCTTTTCTTACTATTTTGTTTTTTTAATTTAAAATGCAAATTACTATCCTTATCAATTTTTTTAAAGTCTTTTTTCATATTTTTAAAAATGTATTTATATATCTTGTTATTAAATTTTTCTGGAACATAATCACAAGTATCCAAAGTTCGAGAAAAAGTAGAGTAATACTCTTCTAAAACTCTATTTATTAATTTATTTTTATAAAAATCTATCAATTTGCTTTTCTCCTTTGATAAAAATTATCTGGAAGTTCGTCATCAAACTGTTTTAAAAATTTAATATAACCATCAAAACTTTCTTCTGTAGGTTCTGCAAATTGGATATCAAAATCATCTTCTAAGTGACCATCATAAAATTTAGGTTTACAATTTTGACTATCATAACAAGCAAAAACATTATAATTAGCTTCAATTTCTTCTTCTATATAACATTCTTTATCTTTCTTTCCAGAAGACATATACTTATCAAACAAACTAGAATTTTCTATTTTTCTAACTAGCCATTTTAACTTGCACACTTTTCCAAAACTATCGTAATACTTTGTAAGCTTTATAATTTCAATAAAACAAGCAAGTTCACGAATGTTAACATCAATCAGCATAGGTCGTTGTGTATCTAAAAAAATATCTAAATTGTTATGGCCATGTTGTTCATACCAACGACTTTGCCAATCAGGGAAATATGCACTCATACGACTATTTAGATATTTTTGTGCTTCCGTTATACAAATACATTCATAAGGATAATTAAAATGTGTTTTTACATATTTGTTATAAAAACCTAAACGAAAAGGATTAATTCTCCGACTAGCCCTAAAACTATACCCAAACTTGCGAGCTATTATGTCATAATTTGCACTTAAACAATGAACAGGTATAGTCTTAATATTTGTAAAACCATTTTGTTTTTTTTCTAAAAGTTCATTTTGCATTAATTTATTACGTAAACGGTCAAATGCCATTTCTCGACCTAAATGTGTCATTAAAACAGTTTTACCAGTTCGTGGTGGTGCAAAAATTATTGTTATCATTCTACAATATAAGTAAAGTTATTTATTGTTAATGATGTAAAAACAGGCTGTGATGCACCACTATAATTTAAAGTAAACACAATTTCCCCATC
>CALWCW010000030.1 GCA_944376495.1 uncultured Clostridia bacterium
TAAAAAGAAAAGAAATTTTATATAAACTTGAAATTGCAGTTGCCAATGAAGTTTTTGATGCAATTTGTCAAAATTCACAAAAAATTTTACAAAAGAATTATAAACCTTTATATGAAATAGACGCAAAATATCTTAAGCAAGATGAAGAAGAAAGTTTTTGATAAAGGTTATTTATTATTTGATTTCGTATATTAAACTAAAAGAAAAAATATAAAAATAAGTAAAAAATAAAATTTAAATAATTTATTAATACATTATTAAATAAGGTAAGTTTTTAATACATATTAATCTTCGAGTTAGCCATTTTATAATATTTAAAAATCTTTTAATTTAATTGCAATTTTTTATGATAAAATGTATAATTAAATATAAGGAAATGAATAAATAAAAATTATCAAATCCCACAACCTATAAAGAAGGAGGCTTAGAGTATGCAAGAAGATAAAGTGATTAAGGTTGACAATCTTACTCAAGATTATGGTCATGGTCGTGGTGTTTTTGATGTGACTTTTACAGTTAGCAAAGGTGAGGTCTTTGGATTTTTAGGACCTAATGGTGCGGGGAAATCAACCACAATACGTCACATTATGGGTTTTTCACGTCCTAAAAAAGGAGAAACTAGGGTTAACGGACTTGAGTCTTTTCACAATTATTATAAAATTTTAAATGACGTTGGTTATTTGCCTGGTGAAATAGCATTGCCTGAAGGCTTGACTGGTGTTGAGTTTATTGATATGATGAAGAAATTGAGAAATTGTCAAAGTGATGAGAGAACTCAATATCTTCTAAATAAATTCAAATTAAATCCAAATGCTGAAACAAAAAAAATGTCACTTGGAGATAAAAGAAAACTTGCTATTGTTGTTGCCTTCATGCATGACCCAGCTGTGCTTGTTTTAGATGAACCAACAAGTGGTCTAGACCCAGTTATGCAACAAGTTTTTATTGATTTTATAAAAGAAGAGAAAAAACGAGGTAAAACCATTTTGCTCTCTAGTCATATTTTTAATGAAGTTGAGGCAACTTGTGATAGAATTGCAATTATTAAAGATGGATACATTGTTTCTACGTTTAATACAAGCGAAATAAAGCATAACGAAAATAAAAATTTTAAAATATTCTTCTCAAACCAATCAGATTTAAAGAGATTTGTAGATAGTTTGCCAAAAATGCGTAAGGATGTTGTAAATATTAAAAAAATAGGCATTAAAAGTTATGATGAAGATGAATTATCTGCTATAATTGCTGTCAATGATAAAGATATTAATGAGTTAGTTAAGATTTTTTCTGAATATAAAATAAAATCTTTTAAGCAAATTAAATTTACTTTGGAAGATTACTTTATGAAATTCTATAAAGAGGATAAGAACTTTGGAGGTGCGATTAAATGGAAGTAATTCAAGTAGAAAATTTGACAAAAGATTACGGAGATAATCGTGGTATTTTTGATTTAAATTTTGCAGTAAATAAAGGTGAAACTTTTGGGTTTGTTGGGACTAATGGAAGCGGAAAAACGACCACAATTCGACATATTATGGGCTTTTTAAAACCTCAAAAGGGAAAAGTTCTTGTTATGGGGATGGACGCATGGAAAAATTCTTGCGAGATAAAAAGATATGTAGAATATGTCCCAGGTGAAATTGCTTTTCCAGATTTGAAAGATGGAACAACATTTTTAAAAAATCAAGCAGAACTCTTAAACTTAAAAGATATGAGTTATGCAACAAGTTTAATTAACAGATTGCAACTTGATACATCTGCGAATTTAAAACGCATGAGCAAAGGCATGAAACAAAAAACTGCAATTGTCGCAGCACTAATGGCAGATAAAGATATTATTATTTTAGACGAGCCTACTACTGGACTTGACCCACTTATGCGTGAAACTTTTATTGAACTAATTTTGGAGGAGAAGAAAAAGGGCAAAACCATTCTTATGAGCAGTCAAATGTTTGGTGAACTTGAAATAACTTGCGACAGAGTTGCTCTTATTTTGAACGGAAGAATTGTCGATATAGCAGATATCAACGAACTTAAAAGTCTGCCTTATAAATCCTTCAAAATTGAATTTAACAAAGAAG
Organism: uncultured Clostridia bacterium; assembly: GCA_944376495.1. Lineage (GTDB taxonomy): Bacteria > Bacillota > Clostridia > Christensenellales > UBA1242 > Caccovivens. The sequence goes on from CALWCW010000030.1 coordinate 2,082, forward strand.
AGGAATATAAAAAATTTAAAAAATTAAAATTTAATATTATTCGTGACCAAGTGCAGTATAATCAAGTTACTGTCAAAATTGAAGATAAAGATATAAACAGACTTTTTAAAGTTTTACAAAATTATGATTTGAAATTTATTTCTGAAGTTCAATATAACCTAGAAAAACATTTTAAAGACATATTATTTAAAATGGAAGAAGAAAAGAAAAATGCAGAACTTGAGATGAACAAAGAAGAAAAATCAAGCAATAATGAAGAAATATTATCTCAAGCGGAGAATAATGACAAATTGCAAACTAATATAGAACAACCTTGCGAAGATAATGTTCACAATGAAGATGATAAAGAAGAAGATAAACACGAAGAAATAAAAGAGCATAAGGAAAAAACCGATAATGAAAAAGAAGGCTCTAAAAAAATAGGTTTAGAGAATAAGAAAAAGAAGAAAGGAGGTAAAAATGTTTAGTAAAGCACTATTTAAACAATCAATGAAAGCAAACTGGGTCAAATGGCTAACAGTTACCGTAGCAACTTGCGTTATGCTTGCGATTGTCATAATTGTTTTAGGAAATTTAGGAATAAATGATATTAGAGATTCGCTAAAACAAGTTTTCTCAAATGCAGAAACACAATCAATGGTTCAAGAACAAGCAATTGACGGCTATACTTTGTCAAAAGGTTCATTAGATTTAGACCATTCATTAGAATCAAACGAAATGTTAATTGAAGACAATGCTAATTTAATTAAAATGTTTTTTTGGAATGGTGTAACTCAAGATTATGATACAGCAGTAGAAGAATTTACTACAACTAATGAAAGAGAACCAAATGAAGAAGAAAAAAAGACTATAAGAGAAGAGGTTTCTCCAACAGTTGCAGAAAGTTTTAAATCATTTTTTACAAATCCAGCATTTGGATTTAATATGACAATGACTGATGAACAAATTGCAGTTTTTGCAGATTGTTTCTTGCAAGCCTATGATGCTGACCATACTCAAGCAACCACTGATAACCCAGATAGAGAATTTGTTGTATGGCTTAAAGATGTTTTTAGAAATACTTATACAAGATTTATTTACACAGAAACTTACACAACTTACTATAATCAAACATTAGCGGAAGAACAAGAGAAGGAAGATTATAACGAAGCAGACGCAATCCAACTTGCAACTCAAACAGCACAAAGTCAAGCAGAGGGAGCACAAGAAATTGTTGAACTTTCTTTCGCTAGATATGCAAGTCCCGAAGAAGATGATGATTTTGCACATCTTGATTTGGTTGCAACTGATGTTATCAATAACTATATGTATGATAGGGCATATAATGAACTTTTACCTACAGATAGAGAGCCAACAGAGGACGAACGAAATGAGGCAAATGTTAATGCGACCGCAGTAAAAGTTATGTCTAACTCCGCTATCACTTCTTATTTATATTATATAGATGAAGGTTATACAGAGGAGGATGCACGTAAAGAGGCTTCTGCAAGTATAACCGATCAAATACCTGAAAATGTTGCTGAAGCACTAAATGAACTTGGTAACATGGATATTTATGGACTAATTATTGGGTCAATTTTCTATCAAATTGCAGGACTACTTTTGCCAATGGTTTTTGTAATTATGACTGCAAATGGGCTTATTGCCGGTCAAGTTGATTCAGGCTCTATGGCTTATGTTCTATCAACTCCAACAAAGAGAAGGACTGTTACAGTTACACAAATGACTTATCTACTTTTATCATTATTTGCAATGTTTGCTCTTTTGACGGTGGTTAGTGTAATATCCGTCTGGGTTGTCGGAGGTAATGCTTTTGCAATTAACTTTACAGAGATTTTACTCTTGAACCTTGGAGCATTCTTAACTATGTTTGCATTTGCTGGAATCTGCTTTATGTGTTCTGCTTTATTTAATAGAACAAAATATTCAATGTCAATTGGTGGCGGTTTTACAATATTCTCACTTGTTTGCACAATTTTAGGACTTTTTGGGTCTTCTGTTGTTCCTTCAGCAATGAGAATTAGTCAAATGAATTTCTTTAATTATCTATCAATTATTTCATTCTATGACGTTACTTCTGTTCTCAGCGGAACAATGGCTTATTTATGGAAATATGCAATTTTGCTTGGAATAGGTATTGTTACTATTATAATAGGCGTGTTTAGGTTTGATAAGAAAGATTTACCATTATAAAAAAATTGGAGAGTTTGAACTTTTTAAAAATAAAATTTCAACTTTTAATATTAAGATTTTATAATTAGACAACAAAAAATTAAAAAACGCATATTTTATAGTTGAAATATGCGTTTTTTAATTATAATGGTGTTTAATAAAAATAATCAAAGATGCTTTAATTAGATTTTTGACTTTTATTTAATTCAAGAACCAGTTTTTTTAGTTTTTTCGCCTGCGATTCTGCTGTATTTGAATTTATATGTTCGCACATAATTCTGATTTTTGGCTCTGTTCCGCTTGCTCTGACCAAAACTCTTCCATTATTTCCAAACATTTGTTGAATTTTTAATATTTCGCTTGATAAAAGGTCAGAGTTTAGAATTCTATATTTATCAATTACCGGAATATTTATGTTAACTTGAGGGAATTTCTGGTAGTCAATAAGTGATGATAAAGTCACTTTTTCAGTTTGCATGATTTTTGCTATTGCAAGGGCAGTTAAAACACCATCTCCGGTTGTGGAAATATTATGTAAAATTATATGCCCTGAAGGTTCACCACCTAGTGAAATATTTTTATTTTTCATAAGTTCTACAACATATTTGTCACCAACGTCTGCTCTTAAAAGTTCTATATTCTTTTTTTGTAAGGCATTTTCAAGTCCTTTATTTGTCATGCTAGTTCCTACAATACCCTTTATTTTTTTATCTCTGGAGGCAAGAAGATAAAGGATGTCATCACCATCTAAAATCTCTCCTTTTTCATTACAACAAATTATTCTATCTGCATCTCCATCAAATGCAAACCCGATATCAGCATTGTGCTCAATGACGGCTTCTTGAATTTTGTTTGGATATAATGCTCCACAATTATCATTTATATTAAGTCCGTCAGGCTTATCATTTATAACAATGACATTTGCTTTTAGTTTAGTAAATAAATCCTTGGCTATTTTATAAGATGCTCCATTTGCACAATCTAGAACAATTTTTAACCCTTCTAAAGATTTATATTGGGTTAACAACTTTTTCTTATACATTCGAATAAGTTTTGGCTTAAAATAATAATTCCCAAGTTCTAAATAATTTTTATATGAGGGGAGAACAAATTTTCTTTCAATTCGCTCTTCAACTTCTTCCGAAATTTTATACCCATATCGGTCAAATATTTTTATTCCGTTATAATTGCTAGGATTGTGACTTGCACTTATTACAACACCGAAATCCAATCCAAGTTTTTTTGTAATAAAAGCAATGACAGGAGTTGATGCAATTCCAATATCAATAACATTTATTCCTGCACTTAAAAGTCCACTTGTAAAAGCATGAGTTAATAAATCTCCAGATTTTCGACTATCACGACCAATTAATACAAGTCTTTTATCTCCACATTGTCTTGCAAGACTATTTCCGCATTTAAAAGCAATACTGGAGGTTATTTCTTCTCCATATATTCCTCGAAGTCCATCAGTTCCAAAATAAATACTCATTTTTTCTCCTTTAATAATAAATAAACCAAACAAAATTGACATTAATTTTTAAAAAAATTAAAAATAATATATATGAAAATTAAATTTATTTTATTAATTTTTAATAAAAAATAAAAAAATAAAATTATAAACAATTAAAATGAAGTTTATAATTAATAACTTTATAATCAAATTTTACCAATATTTTTTTGCTTTATTTTTCTTATTTTCTTGTCTAACTCTGCCAATAACAAAATCCTCACTTTGAACATTGTCTGTGACTGTAGTTCCAGCACAGATATAACTATCATCTTCAATAGTGACAGGTGAGATAATGTTGCTATTAGAACCTATAAAAACATGGTTCCCCACAATTGTTTTATTTTTTGTTTTACCATTATAGTTTGCAAAAATAACTCCACAGCCAATGTTGCAATCCTTTCCAATAGTCGCATCTCCTACATAGGCTAGGTGACTTATTTTTGTATTTTCTCCAATAATAGCATTTTTTATCTCAACAAAATTTCCTATTTTGCAATTTTTAGAAATTTTGCAATTTGGTCTTATGTGAGCAAAAGGTCCGATCTTACAATTATTGTCAACGTTACTATTTTCTATGACAGAGTTATGTATAGAACAATTTTCACCAATATGGCTATTTGTTATAAAGTTCCCGGGCAATAAAATAGTGTTATCACCAATTATAGTATCACCTTCAATATGATTATTTTCATATATCGTGACATTTTTGCCGATTTTGACATTATCGTCTATATAACAAGTATTTTTATTTAAATAATTTGACATTTTACCTCACTTTTAATATACTATTCAATATTTAAGATATTTAAAATATAATTTGTTAATTGAAAAAACATATCATCACATAGCAAGATTAACATTATTAATATTTTAACAAAAATAAATTTAATTTGTCAAATTTTGATATTGTTATTCCTTAATATATATGCGTAATTTAAACAACTTGTTTCAAGTTCTGTTTAGTTTGCATATTATTTAATAAAGGAGTTCATATGTGTGGAATTGTTGGTTACATAGGAAATAATGTTAAAGAAAATTTAATTAAAGGACTTGAAAAACTTGAATATAGAGGTTATGATTCGGCTGGAATGGTTATTTCTAATAATAATGAATTTATTGTTGAAAAAGCAGTTGGTGAAGTCGAAAAATTAAAGAAAAAACTAAATGACAAAGATTATACTGGTCTTGGTATTGCACATACTAGGTGGGCAACACATGGTGAAATCTCAATAAATAACTGTCATCCTCATTTTTCTAGTGATGGGAATGTTGCATTAGTTCATAATGGAATAATTGAAAATTTCGAGAATTTAAAATCATATTTAGAAAAAAATGAAAAATATTTTTATGGTCAAACGGACAGCGAGGTTATTGCTAAAATGTTTGATGGAGAACTTTCTTTAAATAAAATTAAAGATGTCATTGATAAATTAAAGGGGGCTTATGCTCTTGCAATAATTTCAAAGAAAAATGATGAGATATTTTTTGCAAAGAATAAAAGTCCTCTTTATGTTGCAAAGGGCGATGATTGCTTTTATGTAGCAAGTGACCCTAGTGTATTCTCTGAAAGATGTCAAGAATTTTATTCAATAGAGGATGGAGAATATGGTTGTATTTCCGTTCAAGGCATTGAAATTTACAATAAAGAAGGCAAAATAAATGAAAAAATTGCAAAAGAGATTGATTTTGATTTTACAACTTCAAATAAAGAGCAATATAACCATTTCATGTTAAAAGAAATTAACGAAAGCAATAAAGTATTAGAAAATATAATTGCTTTTTATGAAAAAGAAGAAGCCTTTGAAAACCTAAAAAGTTTTGATGTAAAAAAATATAATCGAATTTATCTTGTTGGCTGTGGAACGGCATATCATGCTGGTCTTATAGGTGAAAAATATTTCAAAGAACGTCTAAATATAGATTGTTTTACAAGAAAAGCAAGCGAATTTATTTATCAAAACGATATTATAAATGAAAATTCTTTATGTATTTTTATAAGCCAAAGTGGTGAAACGGCTGATACAATTTCTGCTCTTGAATACGTAAAAAATTTTAATGCAACAACTTTATCTTTAGTTAATGTTACTTACAGCACTCTTGCAAGTAAGTCAGACTATGTTTTAAATATCTGTGCTGGGCAAGAAAAGGCAGTTGCCTCCACAAAAGCATATCTTGCTCAATGTTTAGTTCTGCTAATTCTAGCAAAATATTTTATTAAGGAAGATTTTTTATCTGTTTTAAAAGATTTTCAATTTGACTATGGAAATGATGATTTAATTATTCCTCTTGCAAAACACCTTCATAATCATGAAAAAATATTTTTTATTGGAAGAGGATTTGATTATATCACCGCACTTGAGGCATCTTTAAAATTAAAAGAAATTTCATACATCTTCTCATGTGCGGAGTGTAGTGGAGAATTAAAGCATGGGTCACTTGCACTTATTGATAACGGATTGCCAGTTATTGTAATAGCGAATGACGAAAGTTGTTTTGCAAAAACTTTAAATAATGCGTATGAAGTGAAATCTAGAGGTGGGGAACTTATTTTGTTTTCATCTATAGATATTGATAAGGAAATTGAAAATAATTTTAAGTATATAATACCTATAAATAAATGTAAAGATGACTTAATGCCAATTCAAACTATTATTTCATTGCAAAAACTTGCATACTACGTGGCTGTTGAACGAAATTTAAACCCTGATAAACCAAGAAATCTTGCAAAGAGTGTAACTGTAGAATAATAAAGGCGACATAAAAGAAAAAAATCTTTTATGTCATTTTTATTTAGAAAATTTATAAAAATTACCTAAAAAGATTGATAAATTTAAAAAAATATGTTAAAATTCAAATGTTGAAAGTAAAGTCAAGTTTATATAGAGGTAAAAATAGAACGAAATTTATGGCTTTATTCATTTTATGAAAATAAAATTTAATATAAATTTGCAGGTATAATTTAGTGGTAAAATGTGTGCTTCCCAAGCATAATTCGCGGGTCCGATTCCCGTTACCTGCTCCATATTGTGTTTGAATACTAGATTTAATACTATATCTAGTATTTATTTTTTAAAAAAATTGCGTTTGTGTTTCATTTTGTGTCAAAAGTTTAGTCAAAAGTTTAGTCAAAAGTCTAGTCAAAATGAGGGTAAGGGGTTAAAAATGCAAAATATCATGTTTTGGAAGCAAAAGAAGTTATGGAGATTTTGATGGTGCGTATGGAATTGAAAATGTTTTTTTTCTATGAAGCATAAGTTTTCTGCGTTCTTTTCTTTAAACATTATGTTAAAAAACAAATTATAAATATATCTTTCATTTGTTATAAAATTAATAAAAATTTTATAAAAATGACATAATATATTAATAAAAAATATAAATTTTTGTTTATTTTTGCAATTTTATATTTTTATTGCTTGACTAATTAAAGAAGAAATTGTTAAAATATAACTATAAAAGGAGAAAAATGTAAATGAAAACATTTTTAAAAAATAATTTGTTATATATAGTAATTATTGGTTTTCTTTTGCTCACTTTAGGTGTTGGAATATATTTTTTAGCTCCATCAACACAAAACAAATCAGAGGCGGCTTCTGCAACTGTCAATATTAAGGTTCAGCCATATTGGGCAAATGGTCAATGGTTAACAGCGCAATATTACTATCAAACAGCATATAAAACAGGGACATTTACTACATCAGATGGCTATACAAGAACTTCAACTATCGGAACCATTTCAGTAAGTGTAAGTCGTGTATCAGGTGAAAGTTTTTCTGAAAATACAACAGCCACTAATGTTAATGCACCTTCTTCTTCCTATGAATTACATAAAGTTTCCATTGCTCCTTGGAAGGGAGGTTCATCAACTGTAAATGTTACAGTCACAGCATCACCATCAAGTGGGTTTTCAGTTTTCGTTCCAAAATATTTATCTTCATCAACTGATTCTGATAATTATACATTTTCTGATTCTTTAAAGATTGAAGCTAATGGTCATAATGGTTATACAGAGGCATCTGCAGGAAGGTCAGCATCAGTGACTCAAGAATATACATTTAGTTGTGGTTTTTTTGATACTGGTAAAAAATATTATATGTATTTTAATGCAATTTTTGTTCCTAGAACATATACAGTGACATATGATGCAAATGGGGGATCTTTTGGTTCATCATCAACTCAATCATTATCAGTTCGTTATTTAAGTACTTACACATTCCCAACTCCTACCAGACCAGGATATACATTTGCGGGATGGAAAAATGGAAACACAACAGCGTCAAGCACGGAAAGATTGACATCCGCTTCAAATATTACATGGACTGCACAATGGACTCAAGAGAGATATACGATTAACTATAATGGAAATGGTGGGTCAACTCCATCTTCACAGTCAGTTGTGTATGGTCAAACAATCAATCTTCCTTCAACATCATGGACAGGACATGTATTCACAGGATGGACATATGGAGGAAATACATATTCAGCAGGACAATCATATTCAGTTCCAGACTATGGTAGTAATGGTGCTAGTGTAACTTTTACAGCAAACTGGCGTGCAGAAAGATATGACGTCATATATGTAAAAGGTAATGGTGAAGGAAATTCAACGGGGTCAGTAAATTATGGGAATTCATTATCTTTATTAGCAGCACCTTCAAGATCAGGCTATGTTTTCAGCGGTTGGAGTTGTGATAGAGGCGGAACATATAGTGCGGGACAATCTTATTCACCAGGTGGAGCATATGGAGATGGTGCAGACATAACCTTTACTGCAATGTGGACTTCAGAGGTGTATAATGTTTATTATAACAATGGTTATGGAGGCTCTAATGAAAATGCAGGCACAATTTCTTATTCTAGTGGAACATACACATTAAGAAGTGCTCCAAGTCGAGTGGGATATACTTTTATTGGGTGGTCATGCAGTGCTGATAGTTCAACTTATAATGCAAGTGCAATATATTCAATACCTGATTTGTCAAACGGAGCAAATATTATCTTTACTGCACAGTGGCGAATAAATGAACACACAGTTACCTATTCGGCAGGCGGTGGTTCAGGTTCTATGGCACAATCTAGAGGTAATTACAATTCAACAATAAATTTATCAAAAAATACTTTCACAAGAAGTGGTTATGTGTTCTTGTATTGGACAGACACAAACGGAAATAGATATTATGACGAACAATCTTATACTTTCCCTGACAGTGATTTGACTTTAACAGCACAATGGCAACAAGTATGGACAAGTCAGGCAGTTGCTCCAAGCGGAACAGGTTCAGAAAGCACCCCATATCTTATATCATTTGCAGGGAATTTAGCTTGGATAGCTTCGCAATCTAATACTTTTAATGGTGTTTACTTTAAAGTAACTCAAAATATAGATTTATCTTCTTATAAATGGCTCCCAATAGGCTCAAGAACTGCCTTTGGCGGAATATTTGACGGAGGTGGATTTATAATAAGTGGATTTGAAACTGTTTCTACAACAAAAACATCTCAAAATGGAGAGCAACTTTATTCAAATCAAGGCTTGTTTGCTCAAACTAATGGTGCGACTATTCAAAATTTACAAATTCAAAATGCAACTATTTATGGTCATAACAATGTAGGAGTTTTAGTAGGCTCTGTTTCAAGTAGCACAGTGGTGACAGATTGTATAATTGAAGATAGCATAGTAAATTCAACTGGTTCACACGGAATTATAATCGGAAATAATGCAGGTTCAGTTTCTAATATTCTTGTAAAAACATATGAAGATGCTAGTGCAAGCAAAAATACATCACTAGGTGGTGTATCACAAGCAAATTGTCTTTATGAAGTTAAAAATACAAGTGGAGGATATTCAAGATATATTACATCTTCATTTGATACTTCTAAATGGGGAATAGTTGGGAATGAAATTCTTCCAGCAGGTATCTCATGGGTGGCTGACGTATCTCCTGTAGATAATGATGATTTAGTTGCATGGCAAGAAGGTCGTTTAGGTTAATATTTTAAAAAATATTTAAATGATTTATTGACAATTAAAAAAATCATTTCCTAATGTAAAAAAGAGTGTAAAAAAATGAAAAAAGATATATCAGATTTACATTTTGATATATCTTTTTTTTATGTTAATTTAATAAAAAATGAATTTTAATTAAAAATTATTTTATTATTTTTTAATATTTTCGACAATTATTTTAGCAATTTTGGCATTTGAATTAATGATATTAACATTTTTCATTTTATTTATGAATTTCTCACGATTATTATAGACGTTTTTGAGTTTTATTATAAACATCTTATCATCACAATTTTCTTCCTCAATCATGTCCGCATAGCCTAAATTTGTAAATAACTTTGCATTCTCTATTTGGTCACCTCTAGAACATTTCTTAGAAAGAGGTATTAAAAACATTGGTTTTTTAAGGGCTAAAAATTCATTTATTGCTCCTGAACCAGCCCTAGTTAATATGACATCCGCAAAAGCCAAATAATCTCCGATGTTTTCTGCATATTCAACTTGTTTATACCCTGCATGGACTATTTTTTCTTTTGACTGCTTACCACAAACATGAAGAACATTGAATTGTCTTGTCAATTTATCAATATTCACCCAGACCTTTTCATTTATAAATTTAGCACCTAATGAACCGCCTAACACTAGCAAATTAGGTTTGCTTTTATCTAAATTTTCAAAATTAATATTTTTTTTGTTCCCTTTCAAAACAGTTTCCCGAATAGGTTGACCGGTCCAAACGCATTTTTCACTCATTTTTGCCGTTTGTTCAAAAGTAACACACATGACATTACAATATTTTAAAATAATTTTATTTGCAAGTCCCATACTTAAATCAGATTCATGACTTATGATTGGTATTCCAAGTTTATGAGCAGCAATTACAACTGGAACGGCGACAAAACCGCCTTTAGAAAAAATAATTGAAGGGTTAATTTCTTTCAATATTTTTTTTGCTTTGTTTATTGAATTAATTAATTTAAAAGGAATTAAAAAATTATCAAAAGTCAGTTTTCTTTGAAGTTTTACAGTAGGAATTTCATGATATACAACGTCTTTTTCTTGTGCTATTATATCTTTCTCCATTCCTTTTCCACCTAAATAATGATACTCAAAGTTTTTGCCAAGTTCTTTTTTTATCGCTAAAGTAGGATAAATATGCCCCGCTGTTCCGCCACCTGTTAATATAATTTTTTTCACTTTTACTCCCTTTATTTTATTAGTATATGTATTGACTGACAAAATATGACAAATTTTGCAATTTAAAAACATGAATAAAAATTCATAAATGCGTATAATTATGCAATTAAATTATATTGTAAATCATTTTAAAATTAAGTCAATATAACAAAAAGCGAAAGAAAAATTTTAAAATAACTAACCATGGATTAAATTTTAAATAAATAACAAAGAAATAATTTTTATTTAACTAGTTTATAAAAGAGATTGTTCGTTATTTTTAAATAAATTAAATTAAACAATTGTTTTATTTTTAAGTTTATGATATACTAATAAAGGAAATTAAGCCTAGTTGAATGCTTTTTTAAAAATGCTTTAATAATTTAAAATAATGCGAAAATTGAATGTTTTTTATTTTAAATGAAAAAGGCGATAATTATTATAAGTTTAATTTTTGGGCAACTTAAGTGAAGGAGATTATATGGCTGATAAAAATTATAATGCAAAAGATATAGTCGTTTTAGAAGGACTTGATGCGGTTAGACTTCGTCCTGGTATGTATATTGGAACCACTGGCTCTAAAGGTATGCACCATCTTTTATGGGAAATAGTTGATAATGCTATAGACGAAATTTCAAATGGTTATGGTGATACTATCAAAATAACATTAAACACTGATGGTTCCGCAACCGTTGAAGATAATGGTCGTGGTATTCCTGTTGATAATCATCCAACACTTCATAAGTCTGGTGTTGAAGTTGTTTACACAACTTTGCATGCGGGCGGTAAATTTAATAATGAAAACTATAAGTTTTCAGGCGGATTGCATGGTGTGGGTGCTTCAGTCACTAATGCTTTATCAAAGTGGTGTAACGTCACAGTTTATAAAGATAAAAAGGAATATTTCATTGCTTTTCACTCATACGAAGATGAAGATGGGAAAATGCACAGCGGTATCCCAGTTGAACCTTTAAAAATGGTTGGGAAAACTGATAAAACTGGGACAAAAGTAACCTTCTTGCCAGATAGTGCTATGTTTGGAAATATTAAATTTAATTTTGATACTATAAGCACAAGAGCAAAAGAACTTGCATTTTTAAATAAAGGTTTAAAAATTGAACTCAACGATTTGAATACAAATAGAAGTGAAACATATCATTATGAAGGTGGTATATCAGATTTTGTTGAGTATTTGGTAGAAGGCAAAAATTGTCTTTATTCAAAGCCTGTTTATTTTCATGCTGAAGATAAGAATTTTGATTTAGAAGTTGCATTTATTTATACTGATAGTTATACCGAAAGTTCGTTTTCTTTTGTTAATAATATACCAACTATTGAAGGTGGAACTCATGAAACGGGCTTTAGAACTGCCTTTACTAAAGTTATGAATGAACAGGCAAGAAACAATAATTTGCTTAAAGAAAAAGAACAAAACCTGCTTGGAGAGGACTTTAGAGAGGGAATTAATGTTGTATTGAATGTCAAAATGAACAACGTTCAGTTTGAAGGACAAACAAAAACAAAACTAGGAAATCCAGAAGCAAAGACCATTGTTGAAGCTTTGACCATCAAAGAACTTACAAACTTTTTCTCTGATAAAAAGAATTCTTCTATTGTTGAAATAATTGTTAATAAGGCAAAAATTGCTGCAAAAGCACGAGAATCTGCTAAAAAGGCAAAAGAACTTACACGTGCAAAAAATTCTGCAGAAAACTTTAATTTGGTCGGTAAACTTGCTGCTGCAACTTCTAAAAATAGAGCCCAATGCGAACTTTTTATTGTCGAAGGAGATTCGGCAGGTGGCTCTGCAAAACAAGGGCGAGATAGACGTTTTCAAGCGATTTTACCACTCCGAGGAAAGCCTTTAAATGCCGAAAAAAAACGTATAGACCAAGTGCTTGCAAATGAAGAAATAAGAACAATAATTTCAGCCCTTAACACAGGAATAGGCGAGGATTTTGATTTGTCTGGGCTTCGATATAATAAAGTAATCATCTTAAGTGATGCCGACCAAGATGGTGCACACATTCGAGCAATTTTGCTTACATTCTTTTTTAGATATATGCGTGAACTCATTAATGATGGACATGTCTTTATAGGCTTGCCACCTCTATATAAAGTTTATAAGAAAGATTATGAAGAATACGTTTATTCTGATGCTGAACTACCTGAAGCTATAAACAGGGCAGGGCGAAACTATAATTTACAAAGATATAAAGGTCTTGGTGAAATGAACCCAGAACAATTATGGGAAACAACAATGGATCCAGATAAACGCAATCTTGTCCAAGTGACAATAGAAGATGCCACAGAAGCCGAAAGAATGGTGACTACTTTAATGGGTGATGATATTGAGGCAAGAAAGGCTTACATTAATGAACATGCCAATTTTGATAAAGAGGACACTTTCCTAAAAAGTTATAAAAAAATATAAATATTTATAAATTTTATGGAAATTGACAAAAAAATTAATAAAAAATCAAAAATTAAATTAAATAGATAAATAAATAAAAATTAATTTTATTTTAAAATAAAAATCAAAATAAAATAATTTAAATTAAACAAAAATTAATAAACAAAATCAATAAACAAAAATATAAATTTAAAAATATAGCCCAAGAAGTTATTAAATATAAATAAGGAATTTAGGAGAAAATATGGGAAATGACAATAATTTCGAACAACAAAAAATGGATTATGAAGAACAAAAGGAAGAGATAATAAACGATGATGTAAGCGGTGATGACTCTGGAAATAATGACAACAGAGGTATTATCTTTAAAAGCATGAGCGAAGTTCTTCATGAATCTATGATACCTTATACCGAAACTGTTGTAATGGATAGAGCATTGCCAAGAGTTGAAGATGGATTAAAACCTGTTCAAAGACGTATTTTATATTCAATGTTAGAACTTGGAGTAACTCCAGATAAACCATATAGAAAAAGTGCAAGAATTGTCGGAGATTGTTTGGGTAAATATCATCCTCATGGAGATAGTTCTGTCTATGATGCCATGTGTCGTATGGCTCAAAATTGGGTTTTAAGAGCCCCACTTGTTGATGGTCATGGAAACTTTGGTTCTGTCGATGGCGACTCACCAGCCGCTATGCGTTACACTGAAACTAGACTTACTCCGCTTGCAATGGAACTTATGCGTGACCTTGAAAAAGATACGGTTCGTTGGAGTTTGAACTTTGATGACACCTTAAAAGAACCTGATATGTTTCCAGGAAGATTCCCAAATCTTTTAGTCAATGGTGCGACAGGTATTGCTGTCGGAGTTGCGACAAACATACCTCCTCATAATTTAGGTGAGGTGATTGATGGAGTTGTTGCTTATATTGATAATCCTAATATAAAAATAGAGCAAATGATGAAAATCATCAAAGCTCCAGATTTCCCAACGGGTGGTGAAATTATAAATCAAGATGAAGGACTTGAACAGGCCTATAAAACGGGGAAAGGTAAAATAATTATAAGAGCAAAAGTTGGAATTGAAATGAATGGTGACAAGCCAAGCCTAATTATTACCGAACTTCCTTATCAAGTCAATAAAGCACAACTCCTTTTAAAAATTGCAGAACTTAAAGAAGAAAATAAAGAAACTTATTCAGCAATAACAGAAATTCGTGACGAATCAGACCGAAATGGTATGAGAGCAGTTATAAGACTAAAAAAGGACACCGACCCTTATAAAATCTTAAAACTATTATTTAAGGCAACAAGTTTGCAGATTTCATATGGTATAAATATGGTTGCAATTGCGGGCGGAAAACCTAAACTTTTAAATTTGCTTGAAATAATTTCATATTACGCACAATATCAAAGAGAAATAATAGTTCGCAGAACGAAATACGATTTAAATATTGCAAAAGAGAGAGCACATATAGTTGAAGGTCTTTTGATTGCTATCAAAAACATTGATGAAGTGATTAAGATAATAAAGAAGTCGGCATCAACAACAGAGGCAAAACAAAGACTACGAGATAAATTTAATTTATCAGAAAAGCAGGCGCAAGCAATTTTAGATATGCGACTTGCAAGACTTGTTCATTTGGAAGTGACCAAACTTGAAGAAGAACTCAAAGAATTAAAGGCAAGAATAAAAGAATATGAGGGAATATTGGCTTCTAAAAAAGCCCAATATGATATAGTTAAAAAAGAAATATTAGAGATTAAGAAAGGTTACAATTCTTCTAGAAAAACTCATATTTTAGGAGATAGTTCTATTAATTTGCAAAAGATTGAGGAAGAGGAAACTTCTGCTAAAAATTATATTGTCGCAATTTCGGCGGGCAATACAATTAAAAAAGTTACAACAAAAAATTATGCTATGTCACAAAAAGGAATTGCTGATAACACAACCTTGACTGATTTACCACTTCAAGTAGAAACTTATTCTGCAAATGATACGATTTTAATATTTACAAGTCAAGGAAATGCTATTAAGAAAAAAGTTAGTGAACTTAAAGAATGCAAGTGGAGAGATAAGGGATTTACGTTGATGTCAATAGATAAGTCAGCATCTTTAAATGAAGCACCTATAAAATTAATGAAAGTTGATAGCGAAGGAGATATTCTTTTTATGACCAAGTTAGGAATGGTTAAAAAGAGCGACATGAAAGAAATGAATGTCAATAAATCTTTCTATCAAGTTTGCAAGTTAAATGAAAATGATGAGATAAAAAATATCGAACTTGATAAAAAAGGAAAGACCATTCTAATGCTTACAAGAAAGGGTATGTCATTAAACTTTGATAAAGCAGATATTCCTGTTCAAGGTAGGATTTCAGGAGGAGTTAAAGGAATCAATCTCGATGAAGGAGATAGTGTAATCTTTGCCTCTCAAACCGACTTTACTCATGTTTTTGTAGTAAGTGAAAACGGCTACGTAAAGAAAATGTCGATAAACAATTTCCCAGCATCTCAAAGATATCGTAAAGGTTTAAAATATATTAATTTTGCTAAGAATTGTCAAAACGTATTCTATGCTTGTGGTGGAAATGGAAATATTACATTAGCGATAGATTTTGGATTAAAAATACTTCCTCTTGATACTAAAAAACTACCAGAAAGCGAACGTCTTTCTAGTGGAAATGAAATAATTAAAAAGAATTTCTTTACGATAAACAAATTAATTTAAACAAATTAATTAAAAAATAAAAATTTAGAAAAAGAATAATAAAATTTGTAAATATTGAAACTGATAAAAAAGAGAGAATTTTCTCTCTTTTATATATGTTGTTCATACTCATCATTAATTAAATATTTATTTGGTGTATAAGAAGGCAATCGTTCATCACCCCAATATATGTTTGGATGTTTATATAATTTATAGCCATTACCAAAATTTTGATATGATATAACATCAAAATCTAAAATACTATTTATTAAAATATTCCCAAATTGCACATGTTTCCCCAAATTATTACTTATTTCCGAAACATGCTCTGTTGTTTCAATCAAACCTCTAATATCGCACCAACTAGCATTGACACCACTAGCAAATGGTGAATTATAGCCAAAGATTGATCCCAAATGTGGATGAGTATGTCCTTGAAAAAGCACTGGCTTTTCATAATTTGAATACTTTATGAAATCATTTACTTCTTTGCTAATTGCTTTAAATTGGTCAGAATTTTGATCTTCAAAAGCATTATTATTAATTCCGTGACGAACTGCTGTATTGTATTCTTCAAAGTATGAAAGTATTTTAGTTATCATCACATCACCATTTTCTAATTCATATCCAAACATGAAAAAACCTAATTCGTTAACAGAATTGCGTTCAGAATTTTCAGAAAGTGTATTTATAATATTTGTTAATTCTTTGTTTAAATCTTTTGATATAATAATTTTACCATACAAACTTGGAAGCATATTTTGAGAAAGTAGATTTGTTTCAGAGTCTGAAGATACTTTTCCTTTTTCAGCCACATAACCTAATCCTTGATTTTTTAATACTTGTTCTACTATATGCATACATTTTCTCCTTGTTTTTATTATATAACAAATAATTTTATTTTTCAAGTTAAAGATTAAAAATTATTAGTAGTGTGCTTTTTATAATACTAGTCGGAGATGTCTTTTCGAATTGAAAGATAAGTATAAAAAATAGTTTTATTTTTGACTAAAAAGAAATTTTCTACATTTTTTTATTTTTTTATCGTATTTTTCATTCTAATTTAAAAAAAGGAAATTTTAAGAAGATATAACAAATTTTTTAAAAAAAATAAAAAATGCTAAAAACTACTTGACAAATGCGTAAAATTTACACATAATATATAATGTGTTAAGGAGAGTGTATGGATAAAAATAATCCTTTATATGCAAATCAAGGGTTGCATGTTATAAATGCACTATTTACTGTTGAAGACGGAAAATTTAAAGTGCTATTAATAAAACGTTCAAACGAACCATTCAAAGATAAATGGATTTTGGTAGGGGGAGCTTGTTATAACAATGAAACAACAGATGAAGCAATGAAGCGAGAACTTTTTGAAAAGACAGGTTTGAAAAATATTAATTTTGAACTTTTCAATGTCTATTCAGACCCGAACAGAAGTCCGCTTATGAGAATGTTTGCTGTTGCTTACATAGGCGTTATAGATTGTAAAAAGGTGAATGTCCTCAAGCATACAACAAAGACGAAAGATGCAGATTGGTTTTTGATAGATAGAGTTCCGCCCCTTGCATATGACCATGACGTCATTTTAAAAGACGCAATCAACTATCTTAAAAAAAGACTATTTGATTCAACCATACTTGAAAATCTTTTTCCAAAGCATTTTACTTTGCCTCAATTGCACAAAGCCTATGAAAGTATTTTAGAAAAAAAGATAGACCGCAGAAATTTTAGGAAAAAGTTATTGCAAGATAAAATAATTGAAGATACTGGACTTTATGAAGATGAAAGCGGTAAAAAGCCAGCCAAATTATATAAATTTGGGAAATACACAAAGTTTGATATTTAAATATGCTTTAAGGCATTTTTTAAATACATATGAATGCGTCAAAAATACGCATGCTAAAAATATAAAACAAAAAATAAAAGGAGGTATTTATGAAAAAAACAATAGTGATTAATCTTGTAGGTGGGCCAGGTGCTGGAAAATCAACTTTTGCAACAATGTTATTTTCATCACTAAAGAAAAAAGGAGTGAGTTGCGAATATGTTGATGAGTTTGCAAAAGGACTTGTTTGGGAAGGGCGAGATGAGGCTTTAAAAGACCAACTTTATATTTTAGCAAACCAAAACCAAAAATTGAAAAGGGTTATTGGGAAGGTTAATGTTGTTATTACTGATAGTCCACTTTTGGTAAGTATGTATTATAATGCGGTTTTACCTGAAGAAAATAGGTTGAATTGTGAGGTTTTTGATAAACTTGTTATGGAATGCTTCAATAAATATGACAATATTGTATATTATTTAGAACGCAATTTCCCTTATGTAATGGAAGGGCGTTACCAGACTGAAGAAGAAAGTATTGTAGTCAACAGTGATATGAAAAAAATGTTAGATGAAAAAGGAATCGAATATAAAAATATTGTCAGCAGTGACGAAAATGCTGAAGAAGTATCAAATTTTGTGATAAAATTGTTCAATCTTTATAAAAATAAAAAGGATGACTTATATGAATTTGAACGAAGATTTTTACTTAAAGATAAAAACATTTTAAAATTAGGATTGCCGATGAAACATATAAGTCAAACATATTTAAAAATTGGTCAAAGCGAAAAAAGAATAAGATGTGTGAATGGTAATCAATATTTTTGGACAGAAAAGCATGGAATAGGTCAAATTAGAGAAGAATTTGAAACCGAAATAAGCAAACAAGAATATGATTATTTCCTTAAAAATTTTAAATTAGGAAATACTATTGAAAAAGATAGATATTCTATTGATTTATGTGGAGCAAAAAAATGTGAGATAAACATTTTTACCAAACCAAAAGAAATTGATTTGGTTGAAGTAGAGTTTGAAAGTGAAGAGGATATGAAAAATTTTATACCGCCAAACTGGTTTGGACAAGAGGTTACATCTGACCGTAATTTTAATAGTTATGAAATAGCATTGTCAGAATAACAGATTTTTGACTTACTAATTTAATAAATAATTTTTAAAAACTATAAGACAAAAAGAACAATGAAAAGGAGATGTCGCGAAAACAAAAAACTTCTAGAATTAATTTAATTTTAGAAGTTTTTTGTGCTTTTTATTTAAAATTTTGTTAAATTTAATAAATTTTTATATTTTAAATTAAAATTTTAACCTATTTTATCTTATTTTTTAATAAACTTTAAAATTATTGATTTTCATATGTGTTTTCATTTTCTTTGTCATTTTGTCTGTTTACACGAAGAGATAAAAGTTCTTTGAGGAGTCCGTTAGTTTTACAATAATCAGTTGCGGTTTTCCCATTTTTATCTTTTAAATCTAATTTTGCTCCTGCTTCATACAAAAGCATAGCACAAGATATTAAGTTATTCTTAAGTGCTAACATAAGAGGTGAAATTCCTTCATTATTTTGTATATCTATGTTAAATCCTTTATCAATTAAAATCTTAACTAATTTTTCTTGTAATGAATTATTATTGTATTTGTTTAAGGCAAGGTGAAGGGCGGTGTCACCAACATTGTTTTGTTCATTTATGATTGCACCATTTTTGAGTAGTAAACGGATATTTTTAATATGGTTATAAAGACTTGCTATCATTAACGCAGAATTTCCATCCTTATTTTTTTCATTGACGAGTGCACCTTTATCTATCAAATAAGATAAATAATCTTGATTATCATATTCTGCCATTTTTATTAAAAGTGTGCTTTTAGAGTTGAAGAATTTTTGGTTTATATTTAAGTTTGCCTCAATTAAAGTCTTAATAACGTCAAAATTATGATTATTTGATTTTAAAAAATTATAAACAGCATATTCAAGTATATTTTTATTGTCTAATCTTTCAAAATATAAATTAGCACCCGCATCAATTAATAGTTTCATTATTTCTATGTTTTCTTGCTCTATTGCGTAAATAATTGGTGGGTGGAATAGAACAGAACTTGTTTTGTTTACGTCGGCACCACTTTCAATTAATAATCTTACCGCATCTATATTGTTTAATTTAATGGCTTTGATGATGGGCGAGTCATAATTATATGTGCAATTTACGTCAGCACCTTTTAGAATATGTTTTGTCATCGCTTTTAAGTTTTCATCATATATTGCATTTATTAAATTGCTATTTAATTTTTCTTGTTTATTCATTTTTACCTCGTTTTGTTTTATTTGATTTCGTGTTAATGGAAATTTTAAAATTTTCGTAGAAATTAATTTTGTTTTATATTATATGTTAGAAAGATGTTTATGTCAATATGTCTATTAAACTTTTTTATGTTATTTAATAGATAGATTTTTGGACTTCATGGGTAGCAAAAAGTTTTGCAAATTGCAAAACTTTTAAAAAGGCTCGCCTTTTACTTGCCTTTAAAAAGGCAAGCGCTACCCATGAATTGGAAAAAGCAAACCGTCATTAAAAATCAGATAAGAAATTTGTCATAATATGAAAATTGCCAACATAACAATTAAATAGAGCGTTTGTTCTATAAAAGTTGGTGCCGGGGAAGAAAATTCGACAAAAATGTTCATTTTATTAACATTTATGACAATTTTCTTATTGGTAATTTTAGAGTAATAAATTATTATTAAAAGCGAGGTTTGTAATGCCATTTTGTGTAATCAAATCAAGAACGATAAAATTTTTCTTTGTTATGCTTGCAGTGGTCGTGTTATTATGTATATCGTTTGAGGGAGGGGCTTGTGCAGAAGTTTGGTTTGGTTCATCGACAAGGCTTGTCCCAATTTACAATGTGGATACCGAAGAAAAACAGGTTGCTATATCTTTTGATGCAGCTTGGGGTGCGGATAAAACGCAAGAAATCATTGATATTTGTAAAGAATACAATGTGACAGCAACATTCTTTTTAGTTGGTTTCTGGGTTGACAAATATCCAGAAATGGTCAAGGCTATAGATGAAGCTGGGCTTGAAATTGGGACTCATTCTAATACTCATCCTGACATGGTTAAACTTGATTATGATACAATGAAAAAAGAACTTACAACTTCAATGGAAAAAATTACTGAAATCACAGGAAAAGATGTTAAAGTTTTCAGACCACCTTATGGTTCTTACAACAATACCTTAATTAAAGTTTGCGATGAACTTGGGTTAAGTGCAATTCAGTGGGATGTAGATTCGCTAGATTGGAAAGGACTATCAGCAAGTGAAATAACAAATAGGGTAATGCAAAAAGCAAAAAATGGCTCAATTATCATAATGCATAACAATGCTGACCATGTCACTGATGCTTTAAGGTTGTCACTTGATTGGCTTATAAATAAAGGTTATAAGGTTACAAGCGTTGGTGAACTTATTTACACTGAAAATTTTAGCATTGATTCAAATGGTGTTCAGCATAAAAATTAAAAGGAGAAAATATGAACAATACAACAGCTATTTCCATTCCAAACAATAGAGGAAAGATTATGGGGACTTTGAGAGAAACTTCTTCCCATAAATTCGAGGTTGAAGGAGAAATCTTTTACGAGGGTAAAATTGAAGTTGAAAGATTATCTGAAACAACAGATTTGCTTCCATTTACTATTTCAGAAAAAATTGTTAAGGCATATGATTTTAATTTTGAAATAGGTCAAAAAGTTTCATTCGGTGGTGAATTTAGAAGTTATAACCGCATGATTGATGGAAAAAGTCGATTGATTTTATCTTTTTTTGTAAAAGAAATTTTTGATTTTGACGAAACAGAAAATCAAATTACAAATGAACTTAATTTAGTAGGTTATATTTGTAAAGAACCAGTCTATAGAGTTACTCCATTTAATAGACAAATTTGCGATATTCTTCTTGCTGTAAATAGACCTAATTTTAATAAATCAGATTATATTCCTTGTATTTTATGGGGTAGAAATGCGAAGTTTATTCAAAACCAAAAAGTTGGAACAAAAATATCTCTGATAGGTCGAATACAATCAAGAAATTATAAGAAAGAAGTTGGGAATGGTGTTTATGAGGAAAGAACAGCATATGAAGTTTCTTGTCAGAAATTAACCATTGAAAATCAAGCAGAGCCTGTTTCAGAAG
>CALWCW010000031.1 GCA_944376495.1 uncultured Clostridia bacterium
TTTGTCTAGATTTTTGTTTAAAGAAAAATACCACTCCTTATTTAGTGGTATTTAAAATTTTAA
The DNA here is from genome assembly GCA_944376495.1 of uncultured Clostridia bacterium. GTDB lineage: Bacteria > Bacillota > Clostridia > Christensenellales > UBA1242 > Caccovivens. The sequence goes on from CALWCW010000031.1 coordinate 64, forward strand.
ATACTATATATTGTATATTTGGTGGCCTACCCGGGATTCGAACCCGGGACCCCTTGATTAAAAGACTGAAATGGTGTATGCTATATGCCTTTAAAATAAAGGGATTTAGAGATTCCGACCCCAAAACTTGACCACAACTGCTATTTTTATAGCAAAAATTATAAATTTGTTTACATTTTTTTTATTTATTAGCCTGCGACGATAGTCGCATTATTGAAATATTTGTGTTTAGAATACGTATATTTTTTGATTTATACTATTCTTGTTTAATTGAACCGCTTTTTGACGATATATTAACTTAATTACATATATTTTTATTATATAATATATATATAATATATTTTTCTCTATGAATATAATATATATAATATTAAATATAATATATTGAATTATTTTCTTTTGTTACTTTTCTTTTAGGAGTAGCAAGTTTCTTCTATACGTCCCGCAAAATCTTGCTTGAAAAAAGACAACAAAAAAAGGCATATGCACTCCGCATTGCCTTTTTTGTATCAAATTGTAGATTTTTTGTTATTTAGTTAAAAAATCTTGAAATCGATATACTTTTGTATTGCGTTGTTTTTTGTTCAAGATTTCAGAACCTGTCTGTAAAATCATATATGGCGGACTACGTTTAACCAGGTCTTTAAAATCTGTTACTGACATATTAATCCCAGCTTTTTCCATCATATTTTTATTAATATCAGAATAACAAAAAAATTTATTTGTATCTACTTGATTTTTTACGCTTAATCCCATTTAAAATCCTCCTTTTTATTAAAAATATTTTTTAAAAATCGATTTAAACGCATTTTAGACGGCCGTTTTATCATAAAGTTCTTTTATTTTTTTGTAATGTATTAGTTTAGGTTCGGCTGAAATTAACCAACGAGAAACTTGAGCAGGGTTGACTCCTATTCGTTTTGCAAGTTCTTTTTGATTAATTTTTGACTTGTCCATTATGTCTTTTAGCATTTTTTGAACGTCATTCATTTTCTAACCCCCTTTATTTTCGATTTCCGATAGTTTAGACAAATTGAATTGTATCTGATTCTTTATCTTTCTGTCGTCATCTTCGTGATATTTCATTTGGCATAAAACTTTAGATAAGCGAATTATTTCATATATGTAATCTTTTTTTGTTAATTTATTCATTTTTTACTCCTTTTAATATTTTTTTTGATAAAATTGTTAAAATTTAAAAAAAATTGAAATATTTTTAAAAATTTTTTTTAAAAAATATTGCAATTGCGAAAACGCAACTTTCAAAACGCATAACTGCGTTTTGCTCATTTGGAAGAATTATAACTTTTTCATAAGGTTAAAAATTTAAAACGTTTCAACTATTCTCAATCGTTCACCAGCAAGCCGACGACAATGCACAAGCCTTCGCTTTTTGTGCAATTGTCTTTTCGGCTTTGCTTGGTTCACTCATTTTGAGAATAGTTTTTTCGACTCCGTCGAGGCTAATAAATAGATAATTCTATCATTTATTAGAATACAAGTAACGAGCCGTCATCATCGTCACTATTCTCAATTACATCAACCTTTGGTTCTTCGAGTTCCGTTAGCACTTCACCGGTTAATTGTTCAGATTGTTCTGTTTCATCGGCTTGTTCTGTTGATTCCGCTGAATTATTGTTATTATTTGAAATTAGGCTAGTTAGTCGCTCAATCCTAAATTCTAACTCTTTTATATATGCCCTAGTTTTATCATTCTCTTTCTTAAGTTCTTTTCTTTCCTTTTTAATATCCGCTATTTTAGAAAATATACTTTGTTTTTTTCTCCATTTACTAGAACTTTTAACAATGTATTTTGCCTTTTGTTGAAGAGCTTTATAAAAAATGTTTATTACTTTTTCAGAAGCTTTTACAGCAACTGCGTTATTTGATATGTTTGAGGCAAATTCGCGAGCCTCCTCAAGAGCATCATAATAGTCAGATATATACCTTAATTGTTCATTTTCTCGCCACTGTCTTTCAGTTTGCACTTTCTTTCTCCTTTTTTTCTTTATTTTTATTCTTCCCTCGATACGAGTCAGGAATATCAATAATTCGATTTTTATAGTATTCTTCAAAGTATTCTTGTGAAAATTGAGTTCTCTGTGTCTTTTCAAGCACTAAACCTTCATTTTCTTTGCCTCGAACAAACATAGGCAAAAAGTAATAAGAGTCATAGCATTTAAAGATATTACCTTTAAATTTAAATATAACGACTTTATCAATTAATTTAGGGTCACGTGTTCGAGTATATTCTTCTAGTTTTGCATTTTCATAGATTATGTTTACAATCCAGTAAGAAGCAATTAAAATACCATATTCACTATATTCATTTTTCATTTTGACTACTTCCATAAATACAGCAAGTTCTCGAATATCTTTTGGTATTCTTATTGGCCTTTGAAGGATGAATGAAAGAAACAATTTGTATTGGCCCGAAAGTTCAATACATTGCGAAACAAACAGGGGAGGCGGACCTTCATGACTATTAAATATTACTTGGCTTTCATCAAAGAAATATCGCCCACATGGACATAGTAAAGAAGTAGGGTGATTGTCATTTGGCAGTCCAAAATCTAAAGCACGACATTTATATGCCGAAACTGACTTTTTACCTGGAATTTCAAAGAATGTGTCACAAAAAACGGTATGGTCGTTTGGTGGCCGAATATTAAACCCGGCATCATTTAGTTTGTCACAAATATATGTTGAAGTTCGAACGTCATTTTTTGCGATGTATGGTTTCATAAACTCCGACATGAACCAGCCGGCAAGAGAACTTTTACCTTTTCTACGCCGTCCCCAAATGATAATAACTTCGGTTGGAGTAATTATTTCATCGTTAAATACATCGGGTAGATTATCATAGATTTTTACTCGAGTTTGTTCTTTTTGTTGTTTTTCTTGAATTTTCGACAACTTTACCGACTTTTTCATGTTTTTTTAAAAAAAATTGTTTTATGTATTGACTTTTTATTTTTTAAGTAATATAATATATATAGAATTACATTGACCTTTTTAAAAGGCATAGGCGAAAGGCCGGAATTGTAATTCTTTTTTTATGCCTATTTTCGATTATTTTTTTCATATCTATCTTTTAGGTTTTGAGGCATATTCAAATTTTTGTTGTGTGGTTCAAACAATCGTTTTGGTTTTTTAGTAGGTCTTTTTAAATACATTGGTTCGCTATCGTCTGGATCAGGATTTGGGGAAATTTCTTCATAATCTTTTCTATAACTATGTGTGGCTTCTCTATCTACAAAGCCATCTTCAAATTTTTTTGTTTTTTTATTAAATGCCTTATCTTCGTCAATAACTAGTGTAGTTCGCTTTTTACCAATCTTTAATCTAGCCCAAAAAGGAAAAGTATTTGGAAAGATTTCTTTTTCATAAAATTCTACATTTTTCATAGTTTGTTCTAAATTTTTAGGGTTAGGTAGTTTAGACTCAACATTTTTTAATATAACTTCTTTGTTTGAACTTTTGTTAACTTTGTTATCCGGTCTTTTTTTTGTTGTTTTAGATGTTTTTCGTTGTTTTACATTTTTAATGTTATTTTTGTTTTTAACTTTCATAAATTCTCCTATTTGTAATAAATAGTAATTGCTTGAACTTGACGTTTATTTTTTGTTTTTTGAGGTTGTTTTGATTTAACGTTTTTAATTTCGACCTCTTTATTTAAGTTTTGACGGGTTTTAACACCTTGTCTTGAGGATTTAGTCATTTTAGTTGTTTTTCTTGTTGTAGGCTGTTTTACAGCCTTTTTTGTCCGTTTATTGTTTTTTCTTTTAAAAAATTTCATAATTTATCTCCTTTTAATTAAATTTTTATTTTTACAAGCTTGTCCTCTCGCTTAATTTATAAATTTGTTCAGCAAATGGTGACCAACCTTCATTTATTAAATAATCATCATATAGTTCATCAGGAACATAGATTTTAGTATTTGCATTAAATTTGTTCACAATGGACCCGTTATAATTAGATAAAACACTGTTTGTATGATTTATTACTATTTCTTTTAATTTTGTAGCATTTTCTAACCCACCTAACCCTAATGAAGGGTAATATTTACTATCTGAATTTAATATTAACGTTTCTAATTCTGTTGCATTTGTTAAATCAAAATAAAACCAATCTGAATCTATACCTAAACTATCTATTCCTTCATCACTTCTCAATAATTCAATTATTTCATTTCTTTCATAGGTGTTATCATAGTCTGAAAAATCATAGAATTCATAATTAATTATTTTAATAGAAAGAGGTTCACATAATACTGGTCCCATTTCCCACGACTCATTTTCTATCACTTCTAAAAAGTCTTCATAAGTGTAATAAAAAATATAAAGGTCACCATAATCTTCATCATTAGCACCTGATAAGCAAACCATATATTTCCCTTCATCAAAATATGCTTTCATTTTTTCTAAATCCACATCTTCAAATGTTTCATATTCATATTTTGCATAAAGTCTATCAATTTTCATTAGACTTTGAGGTGTTTCAAATGTTTTAACATCTGACTTTAATTTTAACGAATATGAAGGAATATTTTGTTCTACTCCTTCTAATAAAGGAATATTAAAATATGCAACCTCAAAATTAATTACTTGACTTTCAGGAATTGTTAATTGAATATTATTTGTTGAATAATATTCTGAAAAGATTTGGTCCGTTCCTTGAATTTGCCAACCTCGAAGTAGTTTTCCATTTTCGAAGGTTGTTTCTAAATCGGGGAGAGAATAGTTATCTATATACATATCTGATATATCATATTCAACTGAATCAGTAGTGTAGAGTTCGTCATCAATGTAATAATTGATTGTTAAAACTTCAGGTCCCGG
>CALWCW010000032.1 GCA_944376495.1 uncultured Clostridia bacterium
GTTTATAAATTAGAAAGAAATTATCGCTCCACAAAAGAAATTATACAGATTGCAAATAATGTTATTAAAAACAATTCAACAAGACTTAATAAAAATATGTGGACTGATAAAATGGGGGGAGATAAGCCTTCGTTATATAACGCATACGATGAGCGAGAAGAGGCTTTATATGTTGCTAAAACAATTTATAAACTTGAAAAAGAGGGCTATGAATATAAAGATTTTGCTGTTCTTATGAGAATGAATGCCCTGTCACGATGTTTTGAAGAGGCATTTTTATCATACGATATTCCACACCGTATTTTTGGTGGATTTAAATTTTATGAAAGACAGGAAATAAAAAATATTTTATCTTATTTAAGACTATTTACAAATCCTAAAGATGACATTTCATTTCTTCGCATTATAAATTTCCCAAGACGTGGAATAGGTGATGGAACAATAGCAAAATTAAATGATATAAATCCACAAAATTCACTACTTGAAAATTGTTTGTCTGAAAATTTAAAAGAAAATGCTGTTTTATTTAAAAAATTTCAAAGTTTTATTGAAATTTTTAATCAATTATCAATTTTTTCTCAAAAACCCTTATCAAATTTTGTTGAAAAAGTTATAAGCAGTTTTAAGATTAGAGAGGCATATAATCCAAATGAAGAGGAAGATTTGGATAGACTAATGAATATTGAACAGCTTGTTTCTTCAGTCAAAGAATTTGAAGCTTTGAATGAAGATGCTACTTTAAACGACTTTTTAGAATCAGTAACTTTAAAATCTGATAATGACGAGATAGGACAAGGTGGAGCGGTAACAATAGCAACTGTGCATGCAGTCAAGGGACTTGAGTTTAAAGTTGTGTTTATAATAGGCCTTGAAGAAGGAATATTTCCAATTTCAAGGTCAATGAATAATAGTTATGAACTAGAAGAAGAAAGACGACTTATGTATGTTGCTCTCACACGAGCCGAAGAGAAGTTGTTTCTTTCTTATGCAAGTAAGAGATATTTGTATAGAGAAAGTCAGTATCAGACTCCTAGCAGGTTCTGTCGTGAAATTGGACTTTTGTCATTAGAAAGAACTGAAAATAAAAGTTATATGAGTGATAGAAGTTACGAAGGCAATAATTATAGTAGAAATTATGATAATAAGAATTATGATAAAAGTTATTTGACATCTTATGGACAAAAAAATAAATATACTTTTGATAATGATTTGAGTTATAATAATTTTGAACATTCAGATGTAGATATTAATAAAAATTTGCAACCGCTCTTTAATAAATCAAACTTTTTTAAGCAAAAGGAAGACCCAAAAGAGAAGAAAGATGTTTCAGTTTATAAAGTTGGACAAAGAGTTTTCTATAAACGTTTTGGCGAAGGACAAATAATAAATATTTCAACTGACGGACTAGTTGCTGATATTATGTTTGATGATTATGGCAAAAAGAGTTTAATGCTTGAAACGGCACAAATTGATATTTTAGGTTAAATTTTATAAAATAAAATTTTTAAAAATTGACAATAATTTAATGATTTTTAACGCAAAATTGATGTTTTTTTGATTAAAAATGCTTAATTTTTAATATTTTTGATAAAATTTAATTAAAATTAAGATAAAAATTTAAGTTTAAGGTGAACGAAATGGATAATGAAAAAATTGAAAAAATGAAAAATCTAATTAAAGAAATTGAAAAACATAATTATAATTATTATGTTTTAGATAATCCAACAATATCAGATGTTGAATATGATAAACTTTATTATTCGCTAGTTGACCTTGAAAAAGAAACTGGTGTTATATTACCTTATTCGCCAACGCAAAGAGTAGGTGATACAGTTTTAGAAGGTTTTAATAAAAAACGTCATGAAATAGCTCTTTATTCATTAAACAAGGTTCGAGATTTTGAAGAACTTGACTCCTGGGTTCAAGATATGAAAAAATTGGCAGACGGAACTGATTTTGCTGTTGAATATAAATTTGATGGATTACAAATTGTAATAAAGTATAATAATGGTGTATTTGTAAGTGCTACTACTCGTGGGAATGGGATTGTTGGTGAAGATGTTTCGCTTCAAGTTAAAACTATAAAATCTGTTCCGCTTCAAATAGAGTTTAAGGGGCGTCTTATTGTTCAAGGTGAGGGAATGATGACGAACAAAAACTTTGAACTTTACAATAAGACCGCAACTGAAAAACTTAAAAATCCAAGAAATGCAGCAGCTGGTGCAATACGAAATCTTGACCCAAAAGAAACAGCCAAAAGGAATTTAGATTATTTTTGTTATTCAATTCTTCTATGTGAAGGAGAAAATTTTAAAACTCAACAGCAAATGCACGATTTTTTAGTAAAAAATGGTTTTCAAACAGGAAATTATTTCAAAATTTGCAAAAATGTGCAAGAAATTATTCACTGCATAAATGAAATTGATGTTGTAAAAAGCAAACTTGACGTGATGATAGATGGAATGGTTATAAAAATCAACAATGTTTTGTCAAGAGAAAAAATAGGTTGGACGGCAAAATTTCCAAAATGGGCGCTTGCTTATAAATTTGAAGCACAGGAAGCGACGACAATTCTTAAAAAGGTTACATGGCAAGTTGGGAGAAGTGGCAGAGTCACACCTATTGCAGAACTTGAACCTGTCGAACTTGCTGGGGCAACTATAAAAAGGGCGACTTTAAACAATATTGACGACATAAGAAGAAAAGATGTCTATGAGAATAGCCGTGTTTTTATAAGAAGAAGTAATGAGGTCATTCCAGAAATAATGGGATTGGCTGAAAAATTTGAAAATTCAAAAGAAATAAATGAGCCATTGCTGTGCCCATCGTGTCACCAAAAACTCACTCAAAAGTCTCCACTACTATTTTGCACAAATCACAAAAATTGTCCAGACCAAGTTGTTGATAGACTTGTTCATTTTGCGAGCAGAGATGCCTTCAATATTGAAGGTCTTTCAGATAAAACTTGTATGCAACTTTTTAAAGAACTCAATGTTCATAGTCCTTGTGATTTATTTGATTTAGATAAAGAAAATTTATTAAAACTCGATAAATTTAAAGATAAAAAGGCTGAAAATTTATTAAATTCTATTCAAAATAGCAAAATTATTGAATTTTACCGTTTTTTGAATGCTTTAGGAATTGGCGAGGTTGGAGTTAAAACTGCAAAGGATTTAGCAAAATCATTTGCAACTTTTGAAGAGTTAAAAAATGCAACCTTTGATGAAGTTTTACAAGTTAAAGATATTGGGCCGATAATTGCACAAAATATAGTAGATTACTTTAATAATGATGAAAATATTAGTGAAATTGAATGTTTATTTGAAAAAGGTGTAGAGATTAAAGAAATAGCCAAAAATGAGAGTAGTGAAAACAATAAATTTGAAAATATAACTTTTGTGATTACTGGCACCTTGTCACAGCCTAGAGATTTTTATATCAATATCATTGAAAATTTGGGAGGAAAAGTCACAGGTTCAGTTTCAAAAAAGACTGACTATGTTTTAGTCGGAGAGGATGCGGGGTCAAAACTTGATAAAGCGAGAGAATTTAACATTCAAACTTTAAATGAAGAAGAATTTAATAATTTAATCAAATAACATCAAAAAAACATTAAAAATTAATAAAAAAATGATAAAAAAAGCATTTTAAGCTGTTTTTTTAATATTTCGAATTAACTTTACCTTTGCAAAAATATATTTGTTATAGCAATTCCATGCTTTATCTTATATCGTCATTGACAAATTCATTGTATTATGATAAAATAATACTGAATACATGGAAGGAGAAAATGATGAGTAAAGTAAGTGATATAGATATAGAAAGTTTGCCTGTTACCTCGCAAGGGCAAAAAATTTCTTTAAGTGATTTTGTAAATACTAAACCTATTGATGAAATTTATGATTTAGCGCAAACTATTCAACAGATGATTGATGAAAATAAAAAATTTATTTTTTATGATAAAATTGATCAAGTATTAAATAAGGTATCGAAAGTTATTGTTGTGATTGGTGCAGCAGCTATAATTATTTGCCCATTTTTTGATGGTGTGACAAAAAGTTCATTACTAGGAATGGGGCTTGCAAATGTAGGCATATATGGAATTTCAAAATTAATAGAGCCTAATGAAAATGTTCAAGTAAAGAAAGCTAATATACAACTTTGTAAAGAGTTGTTGGTATATATTAATGAGGCTATCCAACGCAGAGAAGAGGAGGCTGACATTTTCCCTGACGTTCTTGCGTATTAGATTATTCTTCTGTTGATTTATATTACCGGAAGCCGAACTTGCATGCAAGAGTGAGACTGATGGTTTTACATACTATGTGATAACACAATTTATTGTGTATTTTGCGTATAGCAAAAATTAAAACTTAACTTGTTTAAGTTTTAACATTACATAGTTTATATCATTTTTGTATGACAGAAATTATACATAATAAAAATATAAAAATGATAAAATATAAATAATGATAATGTATAATATTTAACTTTTATTAAGTTATTCAAATATTCTAATAAATATAAAAAATAAAACATAAAAAACTCTTGACAAAAAAGTATAAAAAAGGTATAATACACTCGTATGCTTCGTTGTCGGAGGCAATGCTTATTCTACTAGAACTAGCATAAACAAACAGCAGGTGAAATATTCAACGAATATCTTTGCCGATTCGCTTTTACTATGCGAAGTTGCAAAATATGATTTGCAATCGTGCTGTTCATGTTTTACAAGTCCAAAAGCATTTTTTATGCACGACAACAGCAAAGGTCGTGCATTTTTTACGACAACAATAAATTTCTTAAATGTTGAAATGATGTTTAAGTTAAAAGGAGAAAACTATGCCTACAATAAACCAACTTGTTAGAAAAGGAAGAGAAAGTTTTGAAAAGAAATCTAAAGCTCCACTTCTTAATGAATGCCCTCAAAAACGTGGTGTTTGCCTTTCTGTTAAAACTGCAACTCCTAAAAAACCTAACTCAGCTTTGCGTAAAATTGCAAGAGTTAAGTTGTCTAACGGAACTGAAGGAACTTGCTACATTGCTGGAATTGGACACAACTTGCAAGAACACAGTGTCGTTCTTGTTCGTGGCGGAAGAGTAAAAGACTTGCCTGGTGTTCGTTATCACATTATTAGAGGAACATTAGATACCGCAGGTGTTCAAAACAGAAAGCAAAGTCGTTCAAAGTATGGTGCTAAACGCCCAAAGAAAACTAAGTAATAACTTATGCTTATTCTAGTTTAAAACTAAAAATTAATTAAAATTTGCAAAAAATTCAATAAAAATGTTTAATTTTACTTAAAATTTGGCAATTTATTAAACATTTTGTTGTTAAAAGGAGAAAAAATATGCCAAGAAGAAATAGTGCTGTAAAGAAAGATGTTCTTCCTGATCCAATTTATAAGAGCAAAGTTGTTACTAAACTTATCAACCAAGTAATGATGTCTGGTAAAAAAGGACTTGCTCAAAGAATTGTTTATGGAGCATTTAACATCATAAAGGAAAAAATGGACCAAGAACCACTTGAAGTTTTCACTACAGCTCTTGAAAATGTTAAACCTGTTTTAGAAACTAAATCAAGAAGAGTTGGTGGTGCTACTTACCAAGTTCCTGTGGAAATTAGACCTGAAAGACGTCAAACACTTGCTATTAGATGGCTTGTAAATTTCGCTAGAAAGAGAACAGGTGAAAGAGGAATGGATGCTCGTCTTGCAGGTGAAATAATGGATGCTTATAATTCAACAGGTGCTTCTATTAAAAGACGTGACGAAATGCATAGAATGGCTGAAGCTAATAAGGCATTTGCTCACTTTAAGTGGTAAGAAAGGACTTGCTCAAAGAATTGTTTATGGAGCGTTTGATATCATCA
>CALWCW010000033.1 GCA_944376495.1 uncultured Clostridia bacterium
GGTGTGCGAAAGCACACAAAATTCGTTAGAATTTGTTAAAATTTTATGTTAATAAAATTTTAACATCACATAGTTTATATTATAATCTTCATAAATTGTCCATTGCTCTCTATTAAAATCATTTGCAATAACCTTTAAAATCTTATTGCGCCATTATTAAACAATATTAATAAAAATTAACATCTTTTGTTCTTAAAAAACAGCATTATTAAATGTTTAAAAAAATGCTGTCTTATTAATTTTTTTGTCATTAGATTTTAATTTTTAATTATTAATTATCATGATTATTATTGTGACTTTTTGGTTTGATTATTTTTCCCATTAATTTATCATTGAAAACCACAAATTTATCCCAAACAAATTCTGTCAAAAAGTTTATAACCATCATCATAAGTGTAACTAAAGTTCCGTTCCACCCTATGCCTTCTAGAGCATCGCCACCAAAAACAGATAAAGGAGTAAAAGCACAATAGTATAACAAGACAAGAAGCATTGCCATTGGCACATTACTTGCAGATTTAAATGTAAACTTGCGGTTGAAAGTAAAATTCCAAACAACAGAAAGAAAGACACTTATAAGATAAGATGCCCACCATACTTTCCAGCCAATCCAATTATATAAAAGTTCAAACGACAATATTTGAATTACACCAGCAGAGATAGAAAAACCTAAAAATTTCAAAAACTGCAAAAATTGTTGTTTTTTAGTCAATTTGACTTCTTCTTTATTTCCTTCAATATGGTTTTCGTTTAAATTTTTAACCTCATTATTAACATTGACGTTTATATGTATATTGTTATCTACTTTTTGATTTGTTTCTTTTACCTCAACACTATTATTGTCTTTTTGGTTATCTTCAATTTGCTTTTTATTTTCTTTATCTTCCATCATAAACTCCGCTAAATATGATAACATATTACAAATAAAAAATCAATAAATAATATTGTTTTTATTTTCAAAATAACTTGCTTTTTCCTTTAATATAATATATAATATATATATATTTATATATAATAGGAGATTATGCAATGAACGAGAATTTGACCGATGAAAATCAAACTTTAACCGAAGAACAAGAATTATCTAAATCAAATAAATATGACGCCTCAGATATTCAAGTTTTGGAAGGCTTGGAACCAGTTAGAAAAAGACCTGGAATGTATATTGGCTCTACTGACGAACACGGACTTCATCACCTTGTAACAGAGGTTGTTGATAACTCTATTGACGAAGCACTTGCCGGCTACTGCACAGAAATAAATGTCGTCATTAATTTTGATGGCTCTTGCTCTGTTATCGACAATGGTCGTGGTATTCCAACAGGTATCATACCAAAAGAGAATAAAAGTGCTGTCGAAGTTGTTTTGACAAAACTTCATGCTGGCGGAAAGTTTGGCGGAGAAGGTTATAAAATATCTGGAGGGCTTCACGGGGTTGGTGTTTCGTGCGTCAATGCACTTTCAAAATATATGAAAGCCGACGTTTATCAAAATGGAAAACATCATAAGATTGAATTTAGTCGTGGTAAAGTCATTACCCCACTTGAAGTTGTTGGAAGCACAAATAAACGTGGGACAACAATCACCTTCCTTCCTGATGACGAAATTTTTGAAACTGTTGAATTTAACTATGACACGATGAAGAACCGCTTTAGAGAAATAGCATTTTTAAATAAAGGTCTTGTCATAACTTTAGAAGATAAACGAGAAGGACAAGAACGCAAAGACTCATTTGAATTTAAAGGCGGAATCATTGAATTTGTTGACTACCTCAATCAAAATAGAGAAATAATTTTGCCTGAGCCTATTTATTTCAATAAATTCAACCATAACGAAAAAGGCGAAGTTGAAAATGAAATTGAAGTTTGTTTTCAATTCAATGAAGGCTATAGTGAGATAATAAATGCTTATGCAAATAACATCAACACCGAAGAAGGCGGAACACATCTTGATGGATTTAAATCTGGTCTTACAAAAGTTATCAACGATTATGCAATAAACAACAAAATTATCAAGGAAAATGAAAAATTGTCTGGTGAAGATTGCAGAGAAGGTATTACAGCCGTTATTAGCGTAAAACTTCGAAATCCTCAATTTGAAGGACAAACAAAGACAAAACTTGGCAATAGCGAAATGCGTAACATAGTCTATAAAGCCATGATTGAAGAATTTGGTGACTACCTTGAAAGACACCCTTCCGAAGCCAAAAATCTTATAATGAAAAGCATAACCGCTCAAAGAGCAAGAGATGCTGCACGAAATGCAAGAGAACTTACAAGAAGAAAAAGTGTTTTAGAAAATACGACTCTTCCAGGAAAACTTGCTGACTGCTCGGAAAAAGATAGAAGATTCTGCGAAATTTACATTGTCGAAGGAGATTCAGCCGGCGGAACTGCTAAAACTGGTAGAGATAGACGTTTCCAAGCAATCTTGCCTTTACGTGGTAAAATTTTGAACGTAGAAAAAGCAAGACTTAATAAAATTCTTGAAAACAACGAAATTAAATCAATGATAACCGCTTTTGGTTGCGGAATTGGTGACGATTTCAACGAAGACAAATTGCGTTACGATAAAATCATTTGTATGACCGATGCCGATGTCGATGGCTCTCATATTAGAATACTTTTGCTAACTTTCTTCTTTAGATTTATGCGACCTTTAATTGAACATGGACATGTCTATGCGGCAAAACCACCTCTTTATAAAGTGACTAGAAATAAAAAAGAATTTTTCTATTTCTACTCTGATGAAGAACTTGAACTTTGGTATCAAGCAAATGGCAGAAAAGGTTGCGACCAACAACGTTATAAAGGTCTTGGTGAAATGGATGCTGATCAACTTTGGGAAACCACTATGGACCCTGAAAGACGTATTCTAATTCAACTCACAATGGAAGATGCAATAGAAGCCGAAAAATACTTTAATGATTTAATGGGTGAAGATAGTGAACTTCGTAGGCAATTCATAGAGGCTAACCCAAGAAATGTAACCGATTTGGATGTTTAAATCTTGTATGAAATTTGTTATTTTTTGTATTTTTTAACAAATTATCAAAAAAATAAAAAAATAAAATTTTAAAATAAATATTATTAAAATAATTATTGATAATTAAATGATATTTAAAATTCACTAAAAATAATTAAAATTAATAAAAATAAAAATTAATAAATTTAATAATAATTATAATAAAAAAATAATTAATTAAATATAAAAATTAAATTTATTAAAATATTAAAACATTATAAATTAATTAAAATATTAAAATATTAAAATATTAAATTCTATATATTAGGTTAAAAACATTTGATTTACGGGCAATGAATTGTTCGCTGAAAGCGAACAGATTGCCGAAAGGCAATCCTCCCCGCTTTTGCGTAGCAAATGTGGGATTCATTGCCCAGTAGCCATAAAAATTAGGAGTAAAAAATGGATAAACAAGACAATAAAAAATCTTTACAAGAAATGTTTGAAAAGACAAAAATAGAAAAAGTAGATACAGTCGAAAACCTTAAAGAATCATTTCTTTCTTATGCGGCTGCAGTCAATGCGTCAAGAGCAATTCCAGACGTTCGTGACGGACTCAAACCCGTTCATAGACGTATTCTTTATGCTATGGGAGAAATGAACAACTTTTATGATAAACCAACAAAAAAATGTGCCAGAATTGTCGGTGATGTTATGGGTAAATATCACCCTCATGGTGATAGTTCTGTATATGACGCAATGGTTAGACTTGCACAGGACTTTTCTATAAGATATCCTCTTGTAGATGGTCAAGGAAACTTTGGTTCAGTTGATGGTGACCCTCCTGCTGCTATGCGTTACACAGAGGCACGTCTATCTAAAATAGCATCCCTTATGCTTGAAGATATTGACAAAGAAACGGTTGATTTCTATCCAAACTTTGATAATACTCTAATGCAACCAAGTGTTTTACCTGCAAAAATTCCAAATTTGCTTGTAAATGGTTCAGACGGGATTGCGGTTGGTATGGCGACAAATATTCCACCTCACAATTTAACAGAAGTTTTAAATGCCCTGCAAGCCTTAATTGACAACCCTGACATAGAAATAGATGACCTTATAAAAATAGTCCCTGCACCTGATTTCCCAACAGGCGGAATTATAATGGGACGAGCTGCGGTTAAACATGCTTATAAAACTGGTCGTGGCGGAATTATAGTTCGAGGTAAAGCAGAAATTGAAGAAACATCGTCTGGAAGAAGTCGAATTATTATTACCGAACTTCCTTATCAAGTAAATAAAGCACAATTAATTGTTCAAATAGCCGACCTTGTAAAGAATAAGCGTCTTGAAGGCATAAGTGATATTAAAGAAGAATCCGATAGACAAGGAATGAGAATTGTCATTGATGTTAAAAAAGATGCTAATGCTCAAGTCGTTTTAAACTCTTTATATAAACAAACACAACTTCAGAAAAGTAGCGGTATAATCTTCCTTGCTCTTGTAAACAGTCAACCAAGAATTTTAAACCTTAAGGAAATGCTTTATTATTATCTTGAACATCAAAAAGAAGTCTTAACACGAAAAACTCAATTCGACTTAAGGAAAGCAAAGGAAAGAGAACACATTGTTAAAGGTTTAGTGATTGCTCTTGCAAACATAGACGAAGTTATCAAAATAATTAAATCAGCTGATGACCGCCCTGATGCTCTTATTAAATTAACTCAAAATTTTGAACTTGATGAAATTCAAGCAAACGCAATTCTAGATATGAGATTGTCAAAACTCACCTCTTTGGAAGTTGAAAAACTTAATCAAGAACTTAGAGAACTTGATGCTCTAATTATTGATTTAGAGGATATTTTGGCGACTCCTGCAAGAATCATGCAAATTTTAAGAGATAACTTTGAAACCATTAAAAATGAATATGGTGACGCAAGAAAAACAGAAATTAGTCTTGAGGCAGGCGGTATTGATATTGCTGACCTTATTGAAAAAGAAGATGTTGTTATTTCAATGACACATCAAGGTTATATTAAGAGAATGTCAACAAGTGAATATAAAGCACAACATAGAGGTGGTGTTGGTGTCACCGCTCATAAGACAAAAGAAGAAGATTATATTGAACAAATGTTTGTCACTTGCACACATGATGATATATTATTCTTTACTAATAAAGGTAAGGTTTATTGCATAAAAGCTTACGAAGTTCCAGAGGCTCAACGCAACGCAAAAGGAAGAGCAATAATCACAAAGTAATCGCCAGTACGGACGATGTAAAAGCAGCTGCCTATCACG
>CALWCW010000034.1 GCA_944376495.1 uncultured Clostridia bacterium
AACTGACCGAATTGAAATTGTTGATGCTGATGAAGTTATCACAAATGAGGATCATCCAACAGAGGCAATTCGTCACAAAAAAAAATCATCTTTAGTAAAGGCATATGATGTTTTAAAAGAAAGAGAAGATGTTATAGGACTTGTTAGTGCAGGAAGCACGGGGGCAGTTTTAGCTGGTGCGATAATGAAAATAGGTCGAATTAAAGGCATTTCACGTCCAGCCCTTGCACCTATTTTGCCAACCAAAAAAGATAGTGATGTTATTATTATTGATAGTGGTGCAAATATAGATTGTAAACCAATCAATCTTTTTCATTTCGCTTTAATGGGTTCGGCATATTATTCAATAGTATATAATGTTGAAAAGCCTAGAGTTTCACTTCTTAATAATGGTGTTGAAGATGAAAAAGGGAATGAACTTGCAAAAGAAACCTTTCCTCTTTTAAAATCTGCTCCTATTAATTTTGTTGGAAATAAAGAGGGCGGAGATTTCATGAGTGGTGATGTTGATGTTATGGTTGCTGATGGATTTGCTGGAAATGCTCTCTTAAAAGGAACTGAAGGTGCAGTTGGTGCAGTTTTATCTATATTAAAAAAGAGTATTAAATCACATTTTATGAGCAAAATTGGTTATGTTTTTATGAAACAAACATTTAAAGATATAAAAAATCGTGTTGACATTTTAAGTAAGCATGGAGGTTCACCATTGCTCGGTTGTAAAAAATTGGTTGTTAAAAACCATGGCTCTTGCAAAAGAAATAATATTTTATCATCTATTGAACAAACGATTCTTCTTCATAACAATCATTTAAATCAAAAAATTGAAGACGCAATATCAAGTTTAAACATTGAATCATTATCAAATAAAAGCGGTGATTAAGTTGAAAGACATTTATTATTCTATCAAAGATAAATCCTTATTTGAAAGAGCAATGACTCATGCGTCAAAATCTAGTGAAAATTATGAAAGATTAGAATTTTTAGGTGATAGCATACTTGATTTTTTAGTTGGGGAATATTTCTTTTTTAATTGTAAAGAAGATGAAGGGAAATTAACAGTTTTAAGAAGTCACTATGTTTCAGAAAATTATCTCTCTCATTTATTTGATTTATTGCAGTTAACAGAAGATGTTAAAATGGGAAAAAGTTATCAAGGAGAAATTTCTAAAGCAATTAAAGGAGATGTTGTTGAAGCTTTAATTGCTGCAATTTATCTTGATGGAGGAATTGAAGAAGCAAGAAACTTTATTTATAGATTTTTCGAACTTGATAAATTCAAAGAGATTATAGATGATAATTATAAATCTAAATTGCAAGAATTAATTCAAGGGAATTTTAAGTGTAAGATGAATTATGATACTTATGCTTTCGAGAATGGATTTGTTTCAGATTTCTACATGGATGAAGATTTGGTTTCATCTGGAAAAGGAAAAAGCAAGCAAGAAGCAGAACAATCTGCAGCAAAAAAAGCAATAGATAAATTGTTTCTATTAAATTAATGATTTCATAAAAAGTATATTGAATTTTTTTAGTTTTTGTTCTATAATTGAGATGTTAAACAAAAAATCATGAGTAATGAAATACATGTAGAAATTGAGAATTTTAGAAAGGGAAAAATATGATATTTAAAAAAATTGAAATGGTAGGATTTAAATCTTTTGCAGACCGAACTGTAATAGAATTTAATGATAATTTTACTGCAATTGTTGGTCCTAATGGTTGTGGAAAAAGTAATGTTTCTGATGCTATTCGTTGGGTTTTAGGTGAGCAAAGTGCAAAAACTTTGCGTGGCGATAGCATGCAAGACGTTATTTTTAATGGGACTGAAAAACGAAAAAGTTTGTCATATTGTGAGGTTACTTTAACTTTTGATAACTCCACTCGTTTTTTTGACTTTGATTATGATGAACTTGCTATAACAAGAAAACTTTATCGTTCGGGCGAAAGTGAGTATCTAATAAACAGAAACACTTGCCTTTTAAGAGATATAACCAATTTACTTTATAACAGTGGTCTTGGGAAAAATGGTTATTCTGTTGTAAGCCAAGGAAAAGTCACTGAACTAGTTGATGCAAAACCTGAAAATAGACGTGCCATGTTTGAAGATGCGGCTGGTATTTCTAAATATAAAAATGATAAAAGAGATGCTGAAAATAAATTAAAAAGGACTGACGAAAATCTCACTAGATTAAAAGATATATTAAGCGAGATTGAACGTCAAATGGGACCTCTTAAAAAACAAGCAGAGAATGCTAAAAAATACCTTGAATATAAAGGTCAACTAAAGGATTTAGAAGTCAATGCTTACATATATCAATACGAAAACGCAAATGACGTAAAAGAAAAAATCAATCTTAAATTAGATGCATTGGCAAAACAAATAGATATTCGCTCTTCTGATTTAGATAGTGCCAATTCAAATTATGATAAAAGCATGTTAGACCTTACAAACTTTGACAAAACACTTGCTTCATTAAATGATAAAATACTTGAACTCACAATAGGACTTGAAAAACAAGAAAGCGAAACAAAACTTGCAAGAGAAAGAGTAAATTTTACATTAAAAGAAAATGATAGATTAAATTTAGATAAGTCTAATAGTGAAACTGCTTTGAATTTTGCAAAAGAAGATAAAGAATCAAAAATAAAAGAATTAAGTGAATTAAAAAGTGATTTAGAGGCTTTAGAAAAGTCTTTTGAAGAACTGTCTGAAAATTATTCAAAAATTGCAAATGAATTGACTTTAAGTGAAGATGAAGCAGGGCAAGGGCAACAAAAAATTATTGAAACATTAGGCTCTTTAAGTGATATAAAAAGTTCTGTATCACGTTTAACGACAGAAAAAGAAATTTTAACTACAAATTTAAATAATTTAAAAAATGATTTAAATGCTCTTGAATTGCGAAAGGCTGAAAATGATAAGTTATATCAAGAATCTATTAATATTATTAAAGAAAAAGAAGAAAAACTTTCATCAATCAAAAATGATTTAGAAAATTTAACAAGTCAAAATTATTTAGAAGAGCAAGCAATTAAATCATTGGAAAATGAAAAAGCAAATATAAATACTCAAATAAAAGTATATGAAAATAGGCGTAAACTATTAACCGATTTACAAAATGAATATGATGGCTATTCTTACGCAATCAAAAAACTATTAAGAGAAAGTGACAAAAATCCAAATATAAAAAAACAAATTGTAGGTGTTGTTGCATCACTCATAAAAGTACCAGAGAAATTTGAAACTGCAATTGAAGTGGCTTTGGGTGGAGCGGTTCAATACATTGTTACATATGACGAGGATGGAGCAAAATCATTAATTAGATTTTTAAAAGAAAACTCTTTCGGACGTGCTACTTTTCTTCCTATAACATCCATGAAAAGACGTGATATTGATGAGCGACTTATTAAAGATAAAGTAGGTTGTTTTGGCAAGGCTAGTTCTTTAATTGAATACGATAAACAAATTGATAATGTAATAAGCAACTTACTTGGTAGCACTGTCATAGTTGATAATTTAGATACTGCAACCCAAATAGCAAAATCAACTAATTATACATTTAGAATTGTTACTCTAGATGGAGATATTGTCAATCCTCAAGGCTCACTTACTGGAGGCAGTAAAAAAGCCGAATCTTCAAATTTAATTGGTAGAGAAAGAGAGATTGAATCACTTGGAAACGATATAATTAAATTTAATCAAAGAAGAGATAAAATTGATATTGAAATAAAACAAAAAACAGAGAGTTATTTAGAGCGAAAGGTTGATTTATCAACTTTTTCAGAAAGAAAAAATGAATTTGAAATTGCTATAGCATCTGAAAAAGAAAAAGCTAATAAGTATAACTCAATTTTAGCAGAAACAGACGACAATATAAAAGTTGCCCAAATGGAATCAACAACTGTTTCAAATAAACTTAAACTAATAGATGACGAGCTTGCTAGATCAGAAAAGATTGAAAGTGCTTTATCAGGAAATCGTGTTGATGCTGATGAACTTATTAAAGAAAAGAAAGAAAAATATGAACAACTTAGGGTTAAAAGAGATGAAATAAATAATAATATTCTTTCCGTTAAAGTAGAACTTGCTCAAACAAGAACTAAAATAGCAGCACTTGAAGATGATATTCACAGATTAGATAATGAAATAGGAAAACAAAACGTAACCATTCATTCATTGACAGAGCAAATTGCCAAAAACGATGAGTTTATACAAAATTGTGAAAATATGATTAAACAAAAGTTGGCTCAAGCACCATCATCTGAAAAGAAAATTGAACTTGATTCACTTGTTAATCAAAGACAAAATGTTGAGCAAGATAAACAAAAATTATCAGACAAAATTAAAGAACTTGATAATCAAAAGGCTTCTTTGATGGACGAATTATCATCTTTAAGAGATAAAAAGTTTAAAGAAGAGATGAATCTGTCGAAGGTTGATTCTGAACTTGAACAAATGCAAGAACGTATTTATGAAGAATATTCTCTTACATACAATACTTGTTTGGAGCATCGCAGACAAGATTTTGACATTGCAGTTGCTATGCCTGAAATTAGTAAACTTAAGAAAGATATAAGTGGACTTGGTTATGTAAATGTTAATGCAATTGAAGATTGTAAAGTTCTTTTAGATAGATATGATGATTTAAATGGTCAAGCACAAGATTTAGAAAAAGCTAAAGAAGATTTGAATAAAATCATTAGCGACTTGTCAACAATTATGATTGAAAAATTTAATAATGAATTAAACCGAATAAACGAAAGTTTTAAATTAACTTTCAAAGAATTGTTCGGTGGTGGAACAGCAAAACTTGCTTTATCTGATGAAAACGATCCATTAGAATCTGGAGTAGAAATATTTGCTCAACCTCCAGGCAAGAAAATTCAAAATATGACTTTACTTTCAGGTGGTGAAAAATCTTTAACAGCAATGGCAGTTATATTTGCAATTTTAAGAATTAAACCTTTGCCTTTCTGTTTGTTTGACGAAGTGGAAGCCGCTTTGGACGACTCAAATGTTGAAATTGTAGATAAGTATTTGAAAAAATTATCAAACGAAACTCAATTTATTTTGATAACACACAAAAAACCAACAATGGAATATGCAAATGCTTTATTTGGTGTTACAATGGAAGAAAAAGGTGTATCAAAAATTGTTTCTGTATTGTTATCTGATGCAATTAAGCATGCTCAGGAGGATTAAAAATGGGAATATTTAAGAAAATAGGAAATGCTTTGAAGAAAACTCGAGAGGCAATAGCACGTCGAATTGATAGTTTATTAAGTCATGGCGAGCTTGATGACGATTTCTATGATGAACTTACCGATGTCTTAATTTCTTGTGATATTGGAGTAAGAACTAGCATGGATATTGTTGATAACTTAAGAGTAAGGGCAAGGAAAAATAAAATCAGAAATGCAGATGACGTAAAAAAAGAACTTAAAGAAATTTTAAAAGAGGAATTTGAAGATGTTGCACAACTTGATATAGAATATCCTGCTATAATAACAATCATTGGAGTCAATGGTGTGGGGAAAACTACAACCATAGGAAAGTTATCGAAATATTTTAAAGACCAAAAAAGAGATGTAACTCTTGTTGCTGGCGATACTTTTAGAGCAGCAGCCTCAAATCAACTTACCGAATGGGCGGAGCGAACTAAAACAAGAATAATCAAGCATGCAGAGGGAGCAGATGCCGCTGCGGTAGTATTTGATGGAATATCAAGTGCTAAAGCAAAAGGAACAAATGTTTTATTAGTAGATACAGCCGGAAGACTTCACACTAAAACAAATTTAATGGAAGAACTTAAAAAAATTGATAAGGTTATCAATAGAGAATATCCAGAAGCAAATAGATACACATTTATAGTGCTTGATGCAACAACTGGTCAAAACGCATTAAATCAAATTAGTGCTTTTAATGAATTTGTTAAAATTGATGGAATAATTTTAACTAAACTTGATGGAACGGCTAAAGGCGGAGTCATTGTTTCTATTGAAAAAGACTATAATTTGCCAGTTATTTTCATCGGAGTAGGCGAAAAAGTTGACGATTTAGAAAAATTTGATTATAATGATTTTGTCGATAATTTATTTTAAAATATTTGAAAGGAGAATTATATGGACGAAGAAGAATTAGAGGAAATCAATTATACATTTGATACACAACTCTTGCTAGAAGGGAAAAATCTTTCTGATGATGTAATAAGAGATTACATAACAGAAAATATTGAAGGTGATTGCCTTTTAGTTGTTGGAGATGATGAACTTATTAAACTTCATTTTCATACAAACACACCTTGGAAAGTTTTAGAATATTGTGCTTCTTTAGGTGAAATTTACGATGTTGTTATTGAAAACATGCCTCGTCAAGCCCAAGGACTCAAAGGTTGAATTAAATTGATAAATAAATTTAGATGCTTTATTATAAGCATCTTTTTTTATTGTTTTTGTATGTTTAAAATTAAATTTAAATAAATTTTTTAAAAAAAGTATTGACATGTATCTTGGAAGAAGATATAATAAAGTTAGAAAAATAAATTTTTTCTAAAAAAAGGGGTATAAATATGGATAAAGAAAAAATTATGAATAACGCAAAAGAAGATAAAGAGTTTTTGACAGCAGGGGTACATTTGGATCGAGTAATTGATTACTTGATTATTTCTAAATTAAACGGAAAGAATATCTATGTTGAATTTAATGG
>CALWCW010000035.1 GCA_944376495.1 uncultured Clostridia bacterium
TTCAAATAAATAAAATTCTCTGGCAAATCGGTATAATCAAATTTTTCATCATGATTGCCTTTTATATAAATAACAGGTCTTGCATATTTTTTTACATTGTCAAAGAAAAAATTTATTGTTTTATTTGATAAAGATTTTGTATGAAATAAATCACCGCATATTATTATTGCATCATAACCTTGTTCATTAGCCAATATAAAAAGTTGTTCAATCTGATAAAGATTTTCACTTTTCATAATCATTTGTTTATCTGAAGGTAACTTACTATTTTTCGCACCTATATGAATATCTGCAGTATGTAAAATTTTCATAACAACCTCTAAAATGAGTATATCAAATAATAATTTTAATAGCAAATAAAAATAAATCTATAAATAAATTTTACCCCTAAAATTTACTTAATAGAAAACTACAAATAAAAAAGAGATAACATAAAATTATAGTTATTTACAGATTTTTTGTTATCTCTTACTCAAGTAGAAAAATTATTTGTATAAAATTTAATTTACGCACTTTCCTTTATTAAATTTATTGAAACAGAAGCATTAGAAATAACAGTAAAATGCTTTGTTCCGTTATTAACAGACATTGGATTTGCAAATTCTTTGTCATAATATTCAACAAAAAGGCTTCCTGTGCTTCTTAATTCATTATTAGTATTATATACTTCTAGATAATAAGCTAAATTACTCTTAATATTAACATTTATATCACCTGTTGTTGATTCAAAATTTAACTCATTATCTATTGTAGAAGAATTGTAAGTTACATTAATTTTCCCTGTTGTAGTTTTTATAGAAATATCATTTGAGTTAGTTGACATTGTAACATTTCCAGAAGTTGTTTCTATCCAACTTTCTCCATCAACAGAGCCTAATTGAATTTCGCCACCTGTAGCATGTATATAAACTTGTCCTTTAGTCCCATTTGATGTTGATGTAACTTCATTTATTCTTATAGAAGAATTATTTGCATAAGGCAAACTTACATTCCCTTCATTTATTTTATTTATTCTTATATTAGCACTGTCCATTTGGTCAACAGCATTGTTTGAAATCAAAGAACCATTTAAATTATAAAACTCAATATACCCACTTCTTAAAGTCAAATCAATGTTCCCTGTTATATCATCTGCGAATATTTTACTATTGTTAATATTCATTGTAATAACTTTGTCGGTTGGCATTGTTATGCTATTCAAATCAATCATACTATTACTTGCATTTATTTGAAAAGAATTGCTAATATAAACATCTGACCTTATATCAATATTTCCTGTTTCACTTTTTAAGAAGACGTTTGTTAAATTTTCCTCGATATATGGGAATACCACTATACTACCTGTTAATGTTTTAAGATTAAATGAATTTAAACCTATATCACTTTCACCTCTTGAAACGGTTGCATTACTTCCAATATAAATATTACCACTTGTACTATTTACATTTAAAGTTGTGTTCTCAAGAGCATAGCCATTATCACCTTCATCATTTAAAACAGAAGGTATTAAAATATCTATTTTTACACTTTTGTTGAAATAAACAAATCCTTCTGGTTCATGAATATCTATATTAATTATTCTATTATTAGAACCTTCCTTATAATAAATATCGTAATCAAAACTTGTATCTTGACCAGAAGTTGCAAAACCTTTTGTCCAGTTTTGTATTCTTATTGAAATATCATCAACCTTCACAAATCTCATAACCTGAACTTGTGCATAGTCACAATTTACATTTATTTCTTGTATATTAGAAAAATCTAAATTGGTTGTGCTTACGTCAACATTATTTGAGTTTATAACATTATAATGATATTCTTCATAATCATATGCAAAATATTGAAGCCCCAAAATTGTTTTAAATGGTGAAAAAAGCATAATGACCACGATTGTTAAAAAAGCGGCAATTATAAGAAAGAATAGTATAACCAAATAATCTGTAAATCCTTTTTTTACTTTTCCTCCAGCCATTATCCCTCCAAAATTTTCTATCTATATATATAATAACACATTCAAAACAAAATTTCAATAAAAAGATTAATTTAATCTATCATTATTACAAGTTAAAATATGAATTACTCTAAAATTGCCTTAATTCTTCTAATTCCACTTGATGACGATTCTTCTTTTAAAATCTTAAAATGATGAAGTTCACTTGTGTTTTCAGCATGAGGACCTCCACAAATTTCTTTGCTAATGTTTCCTATCGTATAAACTTTAACTTCTTCTCCATATTTATTTGTAAAAATGCCTTCTGCCCCACTTTCCTTTGCTTTTTCAACTGACATAACTTCACATTGAACTGGAATAGCCTTCTCTATTGCATCATTAACAAACTTTTCTATTTCATCAAGTTCATCTTTAGTCATTTTATGGTCTAAATTAAAGTCAAATCGCAATCTTTCAGGTGTTATATTGCTTCCATGCTGTTTAACCTGTTTCCCATATTTATGTTGTAAACCTGCAAGTAAAAGATGTGTTGCTGTGTGAAGTCTAGCTGATTGTTTTGAATCATCAGCAAGACCACCCTTAAATGTCCCAGCTGAAGCAACACGAGATTTTTCTTGATGTTCTTTAAATTTTTCTTTAAAGTCGTCTTCATCAACCAAATAACCACGTTCTAAAGCAAGTTCTTTTGTAAGTTCAAAAGGAAACCCAAAAGTATCGTAAAGTCTAAAAACAGTCTTTCCGCTAAGTTTATTATCGAAATGCAAATCTGATAAAAGCATTTCAGGATGAATTATTGCATCTTCAAGTTCTTGTTTAATTTTTTCTTTTATGATTTCCTTCTTTTTATCTAATCCAATCAATATTTTTTCAAATTTTTCTAAAGCTTCTTCCTTGTTTTCAGCATATTGTTGTATAATCTTTCTAACCTCGCTAATCACAAATTCTTTATGACGTTCAATTCCTGCAATGACCTTTTCAAATTCTTTATGTCCCTCTTCAAGTGCTTTTGAAAATTTCTCTACTTCTTTCTTTAATTCTTCTTTTATAAAATCTCTTTTTGATTTTATATCCTCATAATCTTGACCATATTCGTCAACATACAAGTCAACAATATTATCAAAATATTTGCAATCAAATTTAATAGTTCTGGCACAATTTATACTTCTTCTTATAAAGCGTCTTAAAATATAACCCTGCCCAACATTTGAAGGAACTACACCTCTTTCATCGCCAAGAATAAAAACTGAAGAGCGAAGATGGTCAGTTATGATTCTATAGGCTTTTTTAGACTTTGGAGAATCTTCATATTTTATCTGTGCTTTATCATTTATAAAATCAATTACTCTTTTTAAGCAACCAGAGTCATAAACGCTTTTTGCACCATTTAAAACAGCAATGGTTCGCTCAAGTCCCATACCTGTATCTATGTTAGGTCTATCTAATAAAACTGCTTTTTCGCCTTGGTTTTTAACATGGAATTGCATAAAAACATCATTCCATATTTCTAAATATTTTCCACAATCACACGCTGGAGAGCAATTTTCACTACATTTTGGTTTCCCTGTATCATAAAACATTTCGCTATCAGGTCCGCAAGGTCCAACTCCACCACCTAAAGACCACCAATTATTTTCTTTAGGAAGAAAGTAAATTTGATTTTCATTTAGACCGCACTCCTTCCAAGCATTATATGCTTCCATATCTTTTGGAGCTGTTTCATCTCCTTCAAACACTGTTACTGCAAGTTTGCTGACTGGTATATTTAAATATTCAGGACTTGTCAAAAACTCGTAACTTAATGCAATCATTTCTTTTTTATTGCATTCTCCCAAAGTCCAATTACCAAGCATTTCAAAAAGAGTAAGATGACTATCATCACCAACACTATCAATATCTACTGTTCTTAAGCATCTTTGAATATCAAAAATACGGTTACCATAAGGATGACTTTCTCCTAATAGATAAGGAACTAATGGGTGCATACCAGCGGTTGTAAATAGAACTGTAGGGTCATTTTCTGGTATGATTGAATAACCTGGTATTCTTTTAAATCCATGTTCAGTAAAAAATTTTATCCATAAATCTTTAAGTTGTCTATCTGTTTTCATTTTAATCTCCATTTGCTTAAAATTTTATCATAAAATTACCAAAAAATCAATAAATATTAAATCAATAATTATATTTAATTTTTATTTACTCAAATTATATGATTTTGCTAAATTGTAGAATAAATTTTAATTAATTTTGTCATATTTATTAAATTATTCAAATAAATCATAAAATTAATAGAAGGTTTCTTTAAGATATAGACCACTTGCGGCCATAGTTTGTCCACTTTTTTGCCTATCACCTTTTTTTAAGGCATCTTTCACATCTTGTAATGATAATCTTCCAAGTGAATAATCTACTAGTGTGCCTACTATTATTCTAACCATATTATATAAAAAGCCATTTCCTACAACTTCAATATATATGAAATCTTCTTCTTGATTTATATCAATACTAAATATTTTTCTCACAAAATCTAATGTTGCCGTATTTGAAGAACAAAAACCTTTAAAATCATGTTTGCCTATCAAAATTTTGGCTATCTCACGCATTTTTTCAATATCTAATTCCTTTTTAACCCAACCTACATGGTTTGCTAAAAAAGCATTTTTCTCTTGTCCATTATAAATTTTATATAAGTAACATTTCTTTTTAATTGAAAATCTAGCATGAAAATCATCGGCAACTTGGCAAGCACTTTTTATAACGATATCATTTGGTAATTGATTATTTAAAATCTCTGCTATCTTACTTATTGGTATTGGAAGTTTAGTATCAAAATGTGCCGTCTGTCCTAAAGCATGAACACCTGCATCCGTTCTTCCACTTCCGAATAATTCAATATTATCTCCAGTCGCTCGCGCAAACGCCTCTTCTATTTCTCCTTGTATTGTCTTTTGATTTGGTTGTTTTTGCCACCCGCTATAATTAGTCCCATCATATTCAATTTTCAATAGTATTCTTGTCATATATTTATTATACATCTTAAGAATTTTTTTGTAAATTGATTTTAAAGAAATTCAATGACTATACATATTTTCAATAATTTTATCTTTTTATTGACTATTTTTTAAAAAAATTATATACTAAAAAAGGAGATTATTTTATGAAACAAATTATTATTGATGGTGCTTCTGCCGTAGGTGAAATTGCTTATAAACTTTCAGAAGTAATTCCTATTTATCCCATAACTCCTTCAAGTCCAATTGCAGAGTATTGTTCTGGATTAAATAGCAAAGGAGTTAAAAATATTTTTGGTAATGATGTCAAAATGATTGAAATGCAATCTGAAGGCGGTGTTGCTGGAACTGTGCATGGTGCTTCTTTGGCTCATGCTTATAGCACAACCTTTACTTCAAGTCAAGGACTGCTTTTAATGATTCCAAATATGTATAAAATTGCAGGCGAAGGATTGCCTTCTGTCTTGCATGTTTCAGCTAGAGCAATTGCAAGTCATGCCCTATCTATTTTTTGCGACCACTCCGATGTAATGTCTATTCGAGCAACAGGATTTATTATTCTAAATTCTATGTCAGTTCAAGAAAGTTACGATATGGCACTCGTTGCTCATACTTTGGCAATGAAATGTAGGCTTCCAGTCCTCCACTTTTTTGATGGATTTAGAACAAGTCACGAAATTCAAAAAATTAATGTTCTTGATGATAATGAAATAAAATCTGTTATAAAAGATTATTTTGAAAAATTTAAAAATGACTACAAGGAAAAACAATTTGGAACCGCTCAAAATCCAGATGTATTCTTTCAAAACAGAGAACGTAATCAATATAAATATGATAACGTTGCAATGAATTTAAAAGAAATTTTAAATGATGTAAATACACTGACCGGTAATAATTACGAAGCATTTGAGTATTATGGAAATAAAGAGGCAGAAAATATAGTTGTAGCAATGGGCTCTGCTTGCAAGTCTATTGAAGAATATATTGATAATAATCCTAATGAAAAAATTGGCTTAATTAAAGTTAGACTTTATAGACCATTTTTCGACAAACTCTTTATTGATAAATTGCCTAAAACGACAAAAGTGCTTACTGTGCTTGATAGAACTAAAGAAAATGGCGCAATTGCTCCATTAGCACTTGATGTAATTGCCTCACTTCACCAAAACAACATATCAATAAAGGTTTTAACAGGTCGTTATGGACTAGGCGGAAAAGATTTTACACCCACTGACATAAATGCTGTTTTTAACAATATGAATAAAGAGCAAAAAAACAATTTTACTGTTGGAATTAATGATGATGTTAATGATAGCTCGCTAATTTCAAATGATTACTCCTTTGAAAATAACGATAACTTTGCAATTAAAATATTTGGGCTTGGTTCTGACGGTTCTGTTTCGGCAAGTAAGGCAACAATTAAAATATTAGGTGAAAATTATAATAAAAACGTTCAAGGTTATTTTGAATATGACTCAAAAAAATCAGGTAGTTTAACAATATCACACTTAAGGCTCTCTGATACTCAAATTAAAAGTGAATATCTTTTAAAAGATGAAGATGTTATTTCTATCAATAATTTTTCGTTTGTAACAAGATATAATTGTCTTGATGGGCTTAAAAATAACGGTATTGTTTTAATAAACTCAATCTTTTCAAATGAAGAAATTGATAAGGTTTTACCAGTCAATTATGTTGAAAAATTAAAAGAAAAAAATGCAAAATTATTTATCATTAATGCACAAAAAATAGCAAGTGAATGTGGACTAGGACAAAAAATAAATATTATTATGCAAACTGCCCTATTTAAATGTTCTAATCTTTTAAAAGATGATGATATTGTTGACGAAATAGGAAAATATATTAATAAAATGTTCTCCTCAAAAGGTCAAGATGTTATTAATAAAAATATTCATGCAATGGAAATTGCTTTAAATTCAGTAGCAAAAGTAGATGTGTTTAATTTGCACGGAAAAGAATATAGAAATGAAAAAGATTATCAAAATAAATTTTATCAAAAAATAATGAAACCTATTTCAATGCTAAAAGGAAATGAAATCCCCGTTTCAAGTTTTGAAGATGATGGTTCTGTAGTGCTTGGCACTAGTCAGTTTGAAAAACGAGGAATTGCCTTACGTTTACCAAAGTGGATTAAAGAAAATTGTATTCAGTGTGGCCAATGCGTTATCACTTGTCCTCATTCGGCATTAAGAGCAATTTTAGTTGATGAAAATGATGAGATAATTGACAAAGATACATTCGTAAAAGCAATCGGCCTTAAAGGAGAATTATATAAAGTTTTGCTCTCACCTGAAGACTGCACAGGTTGCGGTGCTTGTGCAAAAACATGTCCAGCAATCAAAAAGGCTTTAGAAATGGTAGAGGCTAGTGAAGTTTTAGATAAAAAACGCGAAGAATATTCAAATGCCTTTAAATATAACTTAAAATCACAAACTTTATTTTCTAACCTTTTACCTAAAGGGTTACAATTTAAAAAATCATATTTTGAATTTTCAGGTGCTTGTGCAGGTTGTGGTGAAACTCCATATATTAAGATTTTATCTATGTTAAACGAAAGTAACATGATGATTGCAAATGCAACAGGTTGCTCATCAATTTATGGCGGAACATTCGGCTCTTGTCCTTTTAGCTGTGATGAAAATGGGAAAGGAATTTTTTGGGCAAATAGTCTTTTTGAAGATAATGCTGAATTTGGACTCGGAATAAAACTTGGAAATAATTATACTATTAATAAAGATAAAAAAGTTTGGATAATTGGTGGTGATGGTTGGGCTTATGATATTGGATTTGGAGGACTTGACCACATTCTTGCTAGTGGCGAAGATATAAACATTTTGGTTCTTGATAATCAAACTTATTCAAACACTGGCGGACAGCAAAGCAAGGCAACTCCTACTGGTGCTTCTGTTAAATTTGCAGAAAATGGAAAAACTGTTCGTAAAAAGGATCTGGGTCAAATTGCTTTGACTTATAAAGATGTTTTTGTCGGTCAAATTTCTCTAGGGGCAAATATGCCACATGCTATAAAAACATTAAAAGAAGCCCAAGATTATAAAGGCGTCAGCATTGTCATTGCTTATGCTCCATGCGTTAATCAAGGATTCGATATGTCAAATATAATGAGTGAAATGAAAAAAGCAACTGATTGTGGTTTTTGGCCTATTTACACATATAATCCAATAAACAAAAGTTTGCAACTTTTAAGTCCACTTAATCAAGATGATTATTTTGATTTCTTAAAGGGAGAAAGAAGATTTGTATCTACTATAGAAAAAGGTAATACTCACCTTTTAGAATTGCAAAAAACGCAAGCAATTGAGAACTATGAAATTTTAAAAAATCTGAAAAAAGACTAAAAAAATTTTATTTGAGAGAAAAAAAATAAAATAATTAAAAATTAATTATTTTATTTTTTTATTAAATATTTATTATTTTAAATATTATTTTATAAATATTTTTAATATTTTTAAATTTTTATCTTATTATTTATATTTATTATTTTTTTATTTTTTAATTTAAATATTTTTTTAAATTATATTTTAATTTTTTTTACATATAATATTTCTCTAAAAAGGATTTTACTATTCTTTTATACTTCATAGTTTCTATAGAATATGACATAACATGAGAAGCATCGTTACATACAAAAAGTTCTCGCCGTGTCTGTGGGACTGCTTCATATAGATTATAAACCATTGACGTCGGAACAAAATTGTCATTTCCGCCATGAATGAATAGAATCGGAATTGTAGATTTTTTTAGGTTTGATTGAACATCAATTTTCTTTAAATCAACTCCTTTTGTATTTTTCATATAAGTATAAAAAACTTTTAGAAATAAGTTCAATTTTAGTTTTGTCTTTTTAAAAATATGTTCAATTTCCTTCCATGCGTTGTCAAATCCGCTATCTTCTATTGCTAATACTACATTACTAGGTAATTCTGAAGTTGAAAGGCAAACAGTGCTTGCCCCTAAAGATATTCCAAATAAAACTATTTTATAGTTTGGTTTAATTTTTAAAATTTCACTAACCCATAGTTTTAAATCTTCTTGTTCATAAAAGCCTAAACTGACGAAATCTCCTTCACTTCTGCCATGAGCCCTTAAATCTATTGCCAAAATATCATACTGTTTTTCTTCAAATAATTTTGCATAATTTGTCATATCTACATGAGTTTCGCCAAATCCATGAACTAATATTACTAATTTTTGTCCTCCGTTATCTTTGTAGTAACCAAAAAGTTTTAAGTTGTCCTTACTTATTATATTTAAAGTTTTAAAATCTTTATTGAAAAAATCAGAATCTATTTTTATATCCTTTAAGTAGTCCTTTGACTTTCTTTCAATAGACCTTTTTAGTTTTGATTTTCTTGATAAACTATAGCGATACAAATAAAGACCTAAAAGTAAATAGCCCCCTAAACCTAATAAGATTAAAATTAGCAATCCTAAAAATATATATAATAAAATATTCATTAAACAACAACTGCCTTTATACTCTCTCCACTATCTGCATCTTGATAAGATAGCCAATAACCAAATCCTTCTGGTTTTTCTTTCTCTAAAGGAAACCATATAGGATAACCTGACAATTCTCTAGGCGGAATTTTTTGATAAACACCAGGAACTCCATAACAAATATATTTCAAAATTTTATCTTCATATAAAAGTCCTAAAACATAATAATCGCCATTCTCATCAATTGTCACCTTAACCCATTTTGAGTTTGGTAAAAGTTCTTGCAAATACTCTTCGTTTGGATTGTTGTCAAAAAGTTTGTCTATTTGTTCCTTCATTTCTTGATAAAATTTTCGTGCACTTTGATTGTTGTTTAGATTTTCATCTTTATCTATTATTTCGTTGTTTTCATCTAATTCACTTTCACTTATTTTTTCTATATGTGAGTTATAATATTTTTTATAAGGACAATCTTCACAATTAATCTTTTCTTTAGAACAAGCAAAAGTATCTTCATCTGTTAAATTTTGAGTTATAGCATTATCAATTTCTTGTTTCAATTCATCATCATAATCAATACCAAAATCATCTAATACTTTTTCAACATCTTTTACTGACTTTGTTTGAGAAAGAGATGAAATCACTTGGTCAAATACCTGCTCTCTATCAATATAGCCATCACTATTTCCATACAATAAAGGCTTTGCATCACCACCTTGAAAGTTTATTACTGCACAAGAAAAGTTGTTGGGTAAAGTTTTCAAATCATTTTTGAATGTGTAAACCATGCTTGAAGAATAAGTTAACCCAGCTTTATAAACTTGCCCGTTTGAATATATTCCTAGGCTGATTATTCCGTTTGGCAAAGTTGAGAAATTGTATAATCTCAATTTCCCAGTTGTGTTTTCACCATTACACTCTAAACTTAAAACTGCTTTTTGTGATGAATTGTCAATTGCATTTAAAACCAAATTTTTTCTTGTCATAATTTAACCTCTTTATATATTATACATTTAAAGTGCAAATCATGACTTTATTTTGTTGTTAGATTTTGTGCATATTGGACTAAAATTGTCGAATTTTTTATTAAAAATCTAATAAAAAAAATTATATTAATAATTAATTAATATAACTTTTTATGTTTAATATTTATTAAATTTTTTATTAAAAATTTTTAATATTTTATTTTATCTAATTATAATTATCGTTAATTTTTGAATTTTAATTTTTTTATAAAATATTACTTTCCTAATTTTTTAATAATATTTTTAACAATTTCTTTTGAATTAAAGCCTGCCTTATTATAAATTTCTTCACCCTTTCCGCTTCCTTGATAATCTTCAACTGAAACAAATAACCCTTCTGTTCCAATATATTTATACCATATTGAATCGTTAGAGGCTTCAATAGCAACCTTTAATTTTGCACCTTTTTGAAGAACTTTATTTTTATATGCTTGGCTTTGACGTTCAAAAAGTTCAATACAAGGCATAGATACAACAGAAACATCATATTTTTTTGATAATTCTTCTGCTACATTTAATGCAAGTCCCACTTCATAACCACTTGCATATATTACTACTTCTGCTTCTTTCTTTGCTTGACGCAATATATAACCACCCATTAAAGCACTTTTAAAATTACCATCAATGACAGGCATTTTTTGTCTAGATAATATAAATGCGGTTGGTCCATGATTTTCTAAAACCAACTTATACCCTGCTAAAAGTTCGTTTGAATCGGCTGGTCTAAATACATCTAGTCCTATAATAGAACGCAAATTCCCAATTTGCTCTATTGGTTGATGCGTTACTCCGTCTTCACCAACATAAATGCTGTCATGTGTGAAAAAATAAACATTGTTTAGTTTCATCAACGCAGACATACGTATTGCTGGTAACATATAATTTGAAAACGCTAAAAATGTGGCACAGAATGGAATAAAATCTTCATACAAACTAATACCATTACAAATCGCAGCCATTGCATGCTCACGAACACCAAAATGAATATTGCGTCCACGTCTGTTACCTGTATTATAATAGCCTCCATTTTCAATTAAGACACCAGTTGAATGAGTCACATCTGCGGTTCCACCAACAATTTGATATAATTTATCGGCAATTTCATTCAATATAACCTTATTAAACGCACGACCACTTTCACCCTCTAGTTTGTAGTTAGAACGAGCAATTTTTTCAAAATCTATTTTCTTTCT
The DNA here is from genome assembly GCA_944376495.1 of uncultured Clostridia bacterium. GTDB lineage: Bacteria > Bacillota > Clostridia > Christensenellales > UBA1242 > Caccovivens. The sequence continues at coordinate 11,657 of CALWCW010000035.1, forward strand.
ATCAAAGAAATTTAAAAATTGTCTATAGAGTTCTGGATTTGATGTAGCATAAACTGCTAAATCTTGATTCCATTTCTCATGATTTAGTTTCCCACGTCTAGAACTTGCCATACACCAATCTCTGACGTCATTTGGAACAAAGAAATTTTCAAAAACACCAAGTTTTTTATTAAATACTTTTAATTCTTCTACATTCAATGCAACACCATGAATAGAAGAGGTCCCCTCTTTGTCCGTGCCTATTCCTATAGTGGTTTTAAATATTATAATTGTTGGACCCTCCAATTTTTTTGCGTGAGCAATTGCTCTTGAACAATCAAAATATGAATTTCCATGAGAACATTTTATAACATTCCAACCCATTGCTTTAAATTTTTTCGCAACATTTTCACGATTTGAGATATTAAGCACACCATCCATTGTAACATCATTTGAATCGTATAATATAATCAATTTATTTAAGTTTAATGTTCCTGCAAGTGAACATGCCTCTTGAGCTACACCCTCCATTAGACAACCATCACCAGCAAGACAATAAGTGTAGTTATTAATTATAGGGAATCCTACACTATTAAAACGCTCTGCCATAATTGATTGTGCAAGTGCAAGTCCAACTGCGTTTGCAACTCCTTGTCCTAAAGGACCTGTTGTGACTTCTACTCCTTCTGTAACATGATATTCTGGATGTCCCGGAGTTTTAGACCCCAGCGACCTTAAATTCTTTAAGTCTTGTAACGATAGGTCAAATCCAAATAAAGAAAGAAGTGTGTAATAAACAGGACAGGCATGGCCTGCTGATAAAACAAACCTATCTCGATTTAAAAAATCCGGATCTGATACATCAAAATTGTAATGGTCTTTAAAAAGTGCTAACATAATTGCACTTACTCCTAAAGATGCACCTGTATGTCCGCTTTTTGCATTTGTTATTGATTGTGCGGTAATTGATTTTACATAATTTAAAGTTTTTTCAGCTAAATTCATAATATCTCTCCTAATTTTTCTATAATCTTATTTACTGTTTGAAGTTTTAATTTCTTTTCAAGATTTATTTTTATATCACAGTGTTTAACCAAATATTCATTTCTATTTTGATAGGCTATATGATTTATTGAATTAGAAATTTTACCTTCAGGCAATTCAAGATATATTATAATAGATTTTTCAAATAAATAAAAATAATCTTTAAACAAATCAAAAGGTATTGATATAATAGTTCCTTCGTAAAGTGATATATTTTCAACAACCTTTTTTTCTCTTTTCTTAAAATATTCTATTCCACATTTTTGAAGGACATCTTTGGGATTTATCAAATCATACTCAATTAGTTCTTTGGTATCAGCAAAAAACATTTCAAGTTTGTCTGCTAATAAACTAGAAACATTCTTATTAAATTTGTCATCAAGTGAAACAATGACAATATTTAAAATATTTTCTTTGTTCTTCATAAGACTATTTTATCATAAATTAACATATTGTCAAATTAATTTCAAATATTTATGATTTAAACCAACTAAATTTACAAGCCCAAACAATTAAAAGAATGACTATAAAGATTGAAAATAATAGCACCATATCACATATTGGTTGAGGTTCGTATGAAATTATTATTTCATTATTTCTTATTGCTAAAGCATAACTGCCAAGTTCTTCCGTTGATAGAATGTTTGCATTAATGTCATGCAATCTATTTAAAACGCTGACATCTGGTAAATTATTTGAATTTTCTCCCGTGCAAAGTAAAGCAAAACTTGGTTTAACAATATTTAAAAATTCTTGACTTGATGATGTTTTAGAACCATGATGACCAACTTTTAAAACATCTGCTTTTAAATATGAACCATAATCATTTATTAATTGTTGCTCAATGTCAGTTTCTGCGTCACCAGTAAATAAGAATTTTTTATCTTGATATGTTATCATTATAACTGCACTATAATTATTAGTTTTAGAATAGTTATCCGCACTTGGAGATAGAAACTCAATTTTACAACCATTTTCTTGTAAAATTATATCTTTTTGTGAAAAAATTAAATTACAATTATTTTCATAAGCACTTTCTATAACGTTATTATAAATTTGAGATGTAGATATATTATAATTTTCTATATTAAGATCATTTTCTTCTTCATAAATAGAATAAATTTTGGGACGATAAATATTTTCTACATCAAAATTTTCTATGATACTTTGTCCACTTCCAACATGGTCAGCATCTGAATGGGTTAAAATAAAATAATCTATTTTATTAAGATTTTCATTTTTCATATATTGATTGATATATGAAATGACTTGAGTTGTATATTCTGCCTCACCACAATCAATAAGTAAGGTTTTATTCGACGGGAGTTTAATAAGTATTGCATCTCCTTGCCCCACATCAATAACATGAACTTGAAAATCAAAATTGACAAAGCCATCTACATAAATATCATCACGAAAATATAACAACCCACCGCCAATGAAAAAGATTAGACAAAAAATAGTAACCAAAAAGAAAGATATACTTATCTTTAAATAATTTTCATGGCTAGTAAAAAAAGTTGTAAATTTCTCTTTTGTGATTTTCATATTAAAATCTTTATAATTAATTTCTTAATGATTTATTTAATTTTTAATTATTTGCTTAATAATATAACTTTACATATATTATTTCAGAAATACTATATCAGGATTATTTGGTTTTTTCTTACGCCTTTTTCTTCGCTTAAATAATTCAATTATACTTGGCATAGCATCAATAGCAGCTTTATAACCTTCTTCAATCATGTCGTCACGTCCATCAGTTTTAGTTGATTTAAACCTTTTAGTTTCTGGAGCAATGATTATATCAGAATTAACATAACCACGAATTGCATTACTTTTCATAAGTATTCTTATCGAACAAAATAAAACATCAAGAGTTTTTGTGCTTTCAGTTCCATAGGTTCGAGATTTGTTAACATCTATAGATACAACATAATCACAATCAAAGTATCTTGGAATATCAGCAGGAATTGTATTTTGCAAGCCCCCATCACAAAGAATCATATCATCAAATAAAACTGGTTGAAAAACGCCTGGAACAGCACAACTTCCCATTACCGCTTTAGCCAAATTACCTTTGCTTATGCAAATTTCTTTTGTAGATTTTATATCAACTGCAATAGCTGAAAAAGGAGTTGGCAAATCCTCAATGTTTATATCCCCTAAATTCTGAATAATTATTTCTCCCAACCCATCAATCTTTGACGGAGTAAAAGGAATTATATTCTTTCGTATATCCTTTTCTTTAACTTCTTTGACAATATCATACATCTGTTTATATGAATAACCTGCTGCATAAAAAGCACCAACTAAACTTCCGACACTAGTTCCTGCCACATAATCAAATTTTATACCAAATTCCTCAAAAGCCTTAATTGCTCCTAGATGAGAAAAGCCTCTTGTCCCACCTCCACCAAAAGCAATACCTATTTTGATTTTCCTTTTAAACACGTTTTCTCCTTTGAACTATCTAATTAATATTATATCATAAATGTAAAAATATAATAAACATTTTATTGACTTTTTTAAAAGTATAAACTATACTTTTATTATAGGAGATGATGAATGGAACGAATCACTTTAAGATTCACTAAAAAAATCAATGATAATTTAAAAGAAATTACAAAAAGAACATTTGAAATTCCTTCACGTATTCTTTGCCCCGAAGATAATGAAATTATGAATTTTAATTCTTATCATAAAATATATTTTTGTGACAAATGCAATACAACTATTTCTGGAAAGGAATATGTTTTATCACAACTAGAAAAAACAAAAGATAATGAGGAAATATCAACTGAATATTAATTGGGAATAGATATTATTTCTGATAATAATTGAAATTATTATTCAGATATTGTTTTTAACCCTTTAATAAAAAGGTTGAATTATAAAAATAGTTGCATTTTAATTAATTTTAACTATTCTGTTTTTATTTTTTTATTTTTAAATCAGCATCAGCTGATTTTTATTTTTGTCTAATGTAAACCCACGAACTCAAGGATTCAATTCCTTCTATGTAATAAATAAAAAAATCGAAGATATTAATCTTTCTTCGACTTATTTTATGGTAGCCTTAAGGGAAACCCTACCCTAAAAATTTCCAATTTTCAGGGAACCCACGAACCCAGGGGTTCGATTCCTTCTATGCATTAAATAAAAAAATCGAAGTTATCATTCTTTCTTCGACTTATTTTATGGTAGCCTTAAGGGGAACCCTACCCTAAAAATTTCCAATTTTCAGGGAACCCACGAACCCAGGGGTTCGATTCCTTCTATGCA
>CALWCW010000036.1 GCA_944376495.1 uncultured Clostridia bacterium
GTGTTATTGATAACTCCTTGTTCAACTGCTTTCATAATATTATCTAATATCTTTTGAGTTTCGCATTTTTCTTTATTTAGACTTGTTAAAAGCGTGTTCCCACAATCTTCACTTTCTTGGACTTTTAAAACGTTGTTTACAATCTTATCTAAAGTTTTAGGATTGTTTAACTGTTCAATAAGTATTTTTATGATAACATAATAGTATCTAATGTTTTTTAAATCACCTCTGATTTGCTCTTTTTTAATTTTCTCTTTATTTATATCTCCTTTTAGGCATTTTTATCACCGTTTTAATTACACTGACTCCTTATTATCTTTACCTTTCGCCAGTAGTGGTTAGCAAAATTCTCGTAGAAAGGCAATTGTAACTATAATATCTTACATTAACCTGTAGAGGAGGTCTAGTAAAAAGTGACAATTCTACGTCTTTTTTTGGTCAACCCTACTTTAAAAATTTTCCATTTTATATTCTCACAAATATATTTTCCTAGCCCAAGTAAATTATCATAAGATTTAGCGCCATACATATTATTGAACAATTTTTTAATCTTTGGTTCTAATGCACAAAGTATTGAATATACCTTTTTATATTCCTTTTTATTATCAATTTTTGCACGTGGGATTCTAGAATGATCCGCATAAGCAGAAGCCATAAATTTAGCACATAAATATATAAATGAGTTGACAGAGTCTATATATTTCATTGCCTCTATATAGCTCAAATCTTTTTTATAATATATCTTTTTATTACTGTTAATTGTTTTTATATAATTATTCACTAGATTGCCAAATGTTATCGCTTCATATTTTAAATTATTTCGTTTTGTAAATTTCAATGTTTTATAATAGGCGTATATTTCGGTCCAAAAAAAGAATCCAGCAGAAACATAAGTTTTTTCAAAATTCTTTTGTTCTGCTAAACATAGATTGAATTTAAAAAGTTTTGTTTGCATCATATTGTTGTAATCCCTAATATGTTCAAACTCATGGCAAATTGCAGAACAAAAATAACTTCCTCCATCAAAGTTTATTGAATTTAAGACAAAGTTACTTATCAATAATTCGTGTTTTTTAATAGATGAATTTTTTAGTGCGCAATCAGTATATTCATACACATTTTCGCAAATATTATCAACAAATTTTATTTTTAACTTGCAATTAACATCAAGAGCCACAAAAAACATATCTATCATATCGTTGATATATTTTTGATGTATTTTAAATTTGTTTGGTATATCGTTGACAAAAATTAGTTTCTTTCTCATTTTTACATTATAACATAAAAACCTTTTATTAACAAATTTATATAAATTTACTACGTGATTAACATAAAACTTTCGATTGATTTTAAATTATTTTTGGTCAGTCGAATTAGATCGTGTTTTCCATCAAGCATTACATCTAACTTTATTACAAAGTGTCCTATTAACACTTTTTTAAAAATTTTTTCATTTTTTTGTAAAATAATACACTAATTTGTATTTCCCTTTACTTTTAGACAAATAGTCAATTATTTAAATCTTATTTATACCTAGATAAATTTACTTTTAAAATGATTTTTATTATTTAAAAAACTAAAAAATATATAGAAAATTCTTATTTTTAACACAAAAAAGCTGAAACAAATTCAGCTTTTTATTCATTTTCTTTTAATTTATTAATTTTATTATATAAATCTCTCCAGCTTTTTGCTATAGGAAGAGTATAATTCCCTTTAGGTGATAAGCGAGTTTTCATAACAATACATCGAACACCGTTGTCGCTCATGATTTGGCATTGGTCCATTCTATCATCTATCATAACATCTATTTTGAATTTTTTACATTCTTCAGTTTTATTTGGAGTTTGAGCGAATATAAGTTGATTATAATTGATTTTATGTTTATTAAGCCAATTTAAAGTGACAGTTTCTGGGTCACGAAAGTTTGGTCTTGCCCTATGAGTGATTAAAAATATTTCATTGCCGTCTTCCATAAGTTTATCAATATAGAATTTACAATACTTTCTCATTTCCATAAGTCCTGCAATGCGTTGAATGTTGTTATAAAAAAATCCTTCAACCTCATCTCTCGTCCAATCGAGCATTCCAGAAAACATTCCCGCTTTTGCGTTTATTATTCCAGTGCCACGAATATTTTTGTCCCAAATTAAAACCTCTTTTAATAAAATTTTATCAAGGTCGGTGATAACATTATCTATATCAAGTCCTATTCTCATTCAATTACTCCTTTTAATTAGGCATTTATTATATCACAACTTTCCCTATTTGTCTATACACAATATTAATTTTTTATATTCTTGTTATCTTCGCTATTGTGTTTATCAATATTTTCGTTATCTTTTATGTTTTCTTTTGTTTGCACAACTTCTTGTATTTCGTTTTCTGTATTATCTTTATTTACTTCGTCTTTTTCTTGACAAATCTTATCTTTATTTACTTGAAAATCTTTGCTGTCAACATTATGGTTAAAATCTAAAAGTGCTTGTTTTTCAAAAGACTGTTTTGTTTTTAAATCATTTGGAGTTATTCTTTTTGCAAGATACAAAAATCCAGTATCACATAAGGCAATTATAAACTTTAAAAGATACATAGTTCCCATCATTATAAAAACCTCTACCCAAGGCATAGTCCCTGCAAAAGCGATTAACGTGAAAATTATTGTATCAACAATTTGACTTGTCAAGTTCCGACATTGTTGCTGAGCCACAATTTATTATATTTTTTCTTGAGTTTTTCAAACAAATAAACATCTAAAAATTGGCTACAAAGATAAGCGGTAAGACTTGCTAGTGTTATTCTTGGAACAACCATAAAAATTTGAGTCAAACTATCATTGACATTGTCGTAAGGGCTTGGAATAAACAATAAAGAAAGTGCCATTAACCCAGTAAAAGCAAGCATAGTCAGAAAACCATATAACACGCTTTGATTTGCCGACTTTCTTCCATATTGTTCACTTAAAATATCGGTGGCAAGATAAATGTTTGAATAAGCAATATTACCTAGAGAGGAAGTCAATCCAAAAATTTCTATAATTTTTAGTGACTGAATATTTGCTAAAATAATTGAAACACAAATCCAAATAAAAAGACCTATCTTGCCAAAAAATTTATAGCAAGCTATAGTCAAAGAAAAAGTTATCACCAAATACAAAAATCCCCAAAGTAAATTCATATTAATCCTTTTTTAAATGCTTTTTTATTATAACACGAATACCGTTTAATTAAAAATTATTTATTATTTTTTTTAAATTTAATTACTGATTTCTTTTTTATAACAATTTAGAGTAAAATATTGAGAAAATTGCATAAATTTCGATAAAAAACCTATAATTTAATTAAAATTTTGATTTTTGAATTTATTTTTATTTTGACATTTTTTTTAGTTATGTTATAATTTAAGAAACAAAACAAAAAGTTTATACTTAAATTATTTAAAAATTTTAATAATATAATAATAAATAAGAAAAATGGCAGAGTATAAATAATAAAAAAACAAAGTAAAGAGGTTGTAAATATGGATTTATTTAATAGTTGGCTTGTTCAAACTCCTATAGCTCATCGTGGGCTTCACGACAAAACTCACCCAGAAAATTCTATTTCAGCATTTGAAAGAGCAATTAATGAAGGATATGCAATCGAGCTTGATGTGCAAATAATTTCAGATGGCACAATTATCGTTTTTCATGATGAAAGTTTGTCAAGACTTACTGATAATGATGGATATGTGAAATTTTTAACTAGGTCTGACCTTCCTATTTTAACTTTAAAAAATAGTAAGGAAAAAATCCCAACTTTAGAAGAGGCTTTGAAATTCGTTGATGGACGAGTTCCACTTTTGATTGAAATCAAAAATAGTGATAAGGTTGGAGAACTTGAAAAAGCCGTTCTTGAAATTTTGAAAGACTACAAAGGTCCATTTGCTATTCAATCGTTTAATCCTTTTGTGCTTGAATATTTTTATAAACATGCACCAAACATTTTACGAGGTCAATTAAGTGGCTACTTAAAAGATAGCAAAATTTCATTTATGAGAAAATTTGCTTTAAAAAGAATGTTGTTAAACAAAAAAATAAGCCACCCTGATTTCATTTCTTATGAAGCCAAATATTTGCCTAATCGTTTTGTGAGAAAATATAAAAGCCTTCCACTAATTGCATGGACTGTTCAAAGTGAAAGTGAATATTTAAAAGTTGTAAAATATTGTGACAATGTCATATTTGAAAACTTTGAACCTGTTATTTAATCTTGAGAAGCCTTTAATTATATTTATGTTAAAATAAAATTTATTAAATTAATACAAAATACTTGAACTATATTGTTCAAGTATTTCTATTTGTATTGAATTTTACCCCCATTTTCAAGTAAAAATCATTAAATATTTTATCACGCATAATGTAATTTACAAAAGTTTCATTATGTTTCCCCGAAGTTTGCTTATAGCAATAAGTTTCATCAAGCAATTGTAATAGCCTCTAAATTTATATTTTCTAGCGATTTGACAAGATATGAGAGAGCAAACTGGTCATCAACCTCGTTCGCCACATCTGTATCTAAAATAACGTTTTTCGTAAAATCCTCCAATTAAAATTATAAACTAAAATAATTTAATCAATCAGAAACTGAAAAATGCAAAAAAGAAAATATAGAAATACAATTTCTATACTTGTAAGTCAAAATTAAAATATATCATTGAAATAAATTAATCTTCAATAATAGATGATGGAACAGTAATCTCGCCAAACTGCTTTTCAAAATCATCAATATGTTTTTTAACACATGTTCTATTTCTCTATTTTTTGTCCTTCCATAAAAATCAGCAACATATGCAAGTTTATATAAAAGTTCTTTCGAAACTCTCAATGTGTATCTTGGATAATCTTTTTTCATTAATTCACCTCTCATTATATAATAATTGGTATAAAAATAAAAAATATTCATAAGACGTCACTGGTGCGTCAAATAGACCAAATTTTTGTCGAATTTTGTGATAATTTCGTCACAACGGGTCGAAGGATTATGATTTTTGACTATTTTTGTAAAAAAATCGTGATTTTTTTACAAAAATACTTTGCAAGAACAAATAAATGGTGTATAATATGCTTAATTGTTTAGTTTTTGGAGGATTTTAACAAAAATGGCCAATAACAATTATTTTGAACTCGATGAACGAATCACTGCATATCTATTGCTATTAAAAATTTCTCCCAATTTAAGAGGATATTCATTTTTAAGAGAAGGTGCAAGACTATTATTAGATAATGGAGCACTGAAATACAACGTGAACAACAGTTTTTATAGAGAATTATCTTCACGATGTAGAGTCACCGAAGATTTAATAGATAGAGCAATGCGTCATGCGATAGATGTCAGCATAAAGCGGAATGGTGTGAAGGAATTTGAAAGACGATTAAGTGTCAATTTTTCCTGTGGCAAACCTTCACCTAGAGAAATTATTTGCACAATTGCCGAACGTGTTGAATTGGACACCGGTAAAGATTTTAAGGCAAAGACAATTTTATTTAAAAGATTTTAAAATCAAGAGAAAAAATCTTTTCTATTAAACATATGTAAAATAAAATAATATTAAAAACACTAGTAAAAATAAAAAAATATAAATGTTAGGTGCGAAATCTTTGAAAAAAAGTCGAAATTTTTCCTGTAATGCAATTTCAAATTGACAAATTAAACTTTCTTTAGTATAATACGAAAAGATTAAGTAAATTAACATTTTTGTTTGCTTTTTCTTTTTTGCTAAAGTCAAAATTATTTTGCATTACAACTTAAAGAGTAAGTTAATGGATAATAATCAAAAAGAGCAAATAAACATATTAGTCCAAAATATTGGAATGGGTGACGAAAAATCCTTTGATGTTCTTTATGCAATGTTGCACAAAGACCTGTTTTATTTTCTCAAAAAGTATCATTATGATGAAGAACATATAAAAGATGTAATCATCAGCACTTTCATGATTGTTATTGAAAAATCTAAATCAAAAATGTATTACAAAAACTGCTATTCTTGGATTTTTAGTATTGCAAAATATCAAATGTTTAACTTAATAAGGAAATGTGCAAAAGAAAAATATTACGATGATATGCAAATTTGCAATAATTCAACAAAAGAAAACATGAATGATACAGTGGCTTTAAATATTGCAATTAACAAACTGACGAAACAACAAAAACTTATCTTCTATTTAAAGTTTAAAAACAATATGCAGTATAGAGAAATTGCAAATATAATGAAAACATCGCAATCAACTGTAAAAAGAAGAATTGCAGAAATCAGAAATTGTTTAAAGGAGTTTTACAATGAATGACGATTTTTTAAAACAATGTGCAAATATATATTTTGTAGATACACCCGCAAGTGATATAAAACCAGAAATTTATAACTCATTAAGACAAAAAGTCATGGAGAATAAAAGACAAAAACAAGAGAAAAGAAGTTTTTGGACAAGAATCTCTTTATGTGCATCAAGTGCACTTTTACTTGTAATATGTATTGCTCTTCCTTTTCTTATTAACAACAACGAATTTTATGCAGAAACTGACCTGCCTAAAAATGTTATAGAAATAACAGAAGCAGAGAGTTTTATTGACGAAAACTATCCACAATATTCATTTATATTTGATGATTATGAAATTACTTTATGCGAAGGCTATTACAAAAACAACAATTTGCAGTTATTTTCTTTATCTGCACAACACAAGGAAAATAATTCAATCATTCTTACCTTTAATCTTGTTCAATCAAGAAATTTAATTTTCAGCGAAAATAAAGATTATACCTCAAACGCAACTATAACACAAAACGAGAATTATACCTTTTACTATAAAGAAATTAATAATATTAACACCTCTCAAGTCTATATGCTTTTAGATTACAGTCAATATGATTTATATATTCAATTTAATATAAAAGATCAAACTTTAATAGATAAATTTTTATAAAATTTTAAATATGACCTATTTTGACAAAATTCAACATAAATTTATAGGAGGTCAAAATGACAATAAAAAAATCTTATTTATTAGTTATTGCTTTTATGCTATGTTTGGCTTGTGCTGTCTCACCATTCTTTATTCAAAAAAATAATGCTTATGCCACTAAAGAAGAAAAATATTATTGCGATGACTCATATAGTGGACTTGGGGCTCCTGTAGATATTGAATCAAATTTCACTTATGATAATTATGATTTAACTTTAGAGTATATACAAAGAATGATGCCTGATTATGAATCTGTAAATCAAGCAAATGCTTGTGCACCAACTGCTGGGACTATTGTCGTTGCATATTATGATGTTGATTTCCCAAATTTAATTCCAGATTATGAACCTGGGTCATTATATAATGGAGTATATTATTGGGGACCTATGTCAATGACCATTTTGTCTGTTAAAGAGGATTTGTATGACCGCATGAAAACAAATGTGTATGGTGCTGGGACTACAATTAATTTGTTTAAAAGTGGACTTGAGTCTTATGTTGAAGACAGTGGCTATAATATCGCATATAACAGAGCATATAATTTAACTCAAGCAAGGTCATATTTTGAAAATAATATTCCAGTTGTTTTATTCTTAAATTCTTATACCTATTACACATTTGCTGGTTTTAGTGTTGGAAGCACTCAAGCAAATCTAGTTGGCAAACAAAGTTCAGCATCTCACGTTTGCGTTGCCTATGGCTATGCTGAATATCAATTTTACACAAATGGTTCACTTTCAAGAACTGAAAAATTTTTGATAGTATCTTTTGGAAATGAAACGAGTGGGTATTTAAGTGTCAATAGCATGTCATCAATTGACGAAATGTGGGCAGTGACTGTTTCAAATTAATTGAAGAATAAAAAACAAAAAAAATAAAGCAATAACAAAAAATTAGAGGTAGAAATATTTTTCTATCTCTTTTTTTATTTTTTATCTTTTGTCTAAACCTAAAGCAACAACTTCTTTATAAACCTTTTCAACCTCGCTTCTTTCCCCTTCTATTGCAACCACTTTCATATTGGGAATTGTATAATCATCTATTTCAAATTTAACACCATCTTTATGATATACATATCTTGTCCTATAATTATCAGCAGATTGATAAAAGCCCATTACATCTAAAATTGATTTGATTGTCTCAATGTCTTCTTTATTAATTTTTAATGGTTCTGATTCACTTGAAATTTTAAGATTATCGTTTTCCTGTCCGACATTTTTGCTGTCAAAGAAGGTTATTTCTTCTCCTTTGATTTCTTCTGTCGTCAATCTTGCAATGATATGCTTATTAAATTTATTTTCATAAACCTTTCTGTTTTGTCGAACTGCTGGGGTTGCCTCATAATTATTTTTCTTGCAATACTCCAAAAAAGGTTCTACTGCTCTTGCTTTCAAACTATATTCATACTCTTCCATAGTTAATTCCTTTTAATAAGATAAACCACTTTTTTAATGCCATAAATTTTCTCATCAATCACTTCAAATTCTTCAAATTTGAAATCTAGTTTTTTATCTTGCTCGACAACAATTATGCCTTTATCTGAAAGCAAATCGTATTCGCAAATTAAACTAATTGCATGCTTATAGACTCCACTTTGATATGGCGGGTCAACTAAAATTAAATCAAATTTTTGTCCTTTTAGTTTCTTTAAAGCGTCTTCATAAGAGGCTTTTAAAACCTTAACCTCGTTTTCTATTTTTAAATTTTTAAGATTATCAATGATTAATTTTATAGAACGACTATCTTTATCAACAAAAACCACATCACTTGCCCCCCTGCTGAAAGCCTCAATCCCAAGAGCACCAGTTCCTGCAAACAAATCTAAAACTCTTGCATCAACAACTTCATTTGCAAGTTTATTAAAGATTGATTGCTTTACTATATCAGCGGTTGGTCTAATATGTGCAAAGGTATTATCAATAAGTTTTCTTCCTTTTAAAATTCCTGAAACAACTCTCATATATTTATTTTACTAAAAAATCTATATTTGAGCAAACAAATCATCTAGTTTTCTCTATTTTTATTTTTAAAACAACTTTATTATTCACACATAAACCTCTTTTTACATAAATTGTTTTTTGTAAGGAGGAAAAATGCAAAAAATTAAACACGTGTCAATTTTTATCGCTTGCCTGCTGATTTGTTTGGTTTCAAGCCTACTCTTTGTTGGGTGCGGAGAAAATAATGACAATAAAATACGACTCAACGAAGTGACTCACAGCATCTTCTATGCTCCTTTATATGTGGCTTATAACCTAGGCTACTTTGAAGATGAAGGGCTTGACGTTGAAATTGAGTCTTCAAGCGGTTCTGATGCTTCAATGACTGCACTAATTAGCGGAAGTGCTGATATAGTTTTAGTTGGGCCAGAACAAGTTGTTTATGCTGATGGCAAAAACAATCAACCTGTGATTTTTGGTCAATTGACCCAAAAAGATGGTTCTTTCTTTGTATCTAGAGATGATGTCAAAGATTTCACTTTACAATCTTTAAAAGGAACAACTGTGATTGCAGGAAGAGCTGGCGGTATGCCCGCTATGACTCTTGAATATATCATTAGAAATGCTGGGCTTACAATAGGAACTAATGTTGCAAGTGGCGAAGTCAATTTAAGAACAGATGTTTCATTTGCTATGATTGGTTCTGAATTTATCAGTTCCCAATGCGAATATTGCACTCTTTTTGAGCCAACTGCAACAAATCTTCAAAAAGAAGGCAATGGATATGTTTTAAACCCTGTCGGTGACTTTTCTGGCTATTTGCCATATACTGTTTTTGCAGCAACTGAAAGTTATTTAGAAAATCATGGTGATAACGCTGAAAAATTCTTAAAGGCTGTTTACAATGGCTATCAATATATCGCAACTCAATCAGCAACTGATGCCGCAAAAGCACTTCAACCTTCATTCTCTGGTATGACAATTGAAGAACTTGAAATTGCTGTCAATCAATATCTTGCTATTGACGCATGGAGTGACGATTTCATCCTAACTGAAGAGGCATTTGACACAATGCTTGACATTATCAATACAACTCAAGGTGAAGATTTAGGAGTAACTTATTCACCCAAATATACAACCATTGTTGACAATTCAATTGCAGAAGGTATGGCGGAAAGCATCACAGAATAAAACTCTACTCAAATAAAATACTAGATTATTCATGATAAAAATTTTATACTAAATTTTATTCTCGAAAAACAACAAAAAATCTCTTTCGCTTGAAAGAGATTTTTTCATTTTATAGTAAAATAGTTTTTGGCTCGTTTTTTATTAGTATATTTTTTATATAATCAATTTTAAATATAAAATTAAACACCAAAACTAAATATAATAATCTTTGTAAGAAGGTTGTTTTTCTTCAACTTTTTTAGTCGAACCTTTTCCTTTCTTCCCGCCACCTCGACGTCTAATTATAATAAATATTACAACGCCAATTATGGCAACTGCAACAATAGGAAGAACAATATAAAGCCATAACAAATTATTATCGTTGTTTGAAGTGTCCTCTTCGACATTTACAGTTAAGGTTAAACTATTATCAGTTAAATCACTAATATAATTCATATTCATTCTAAAATTATAAGTAGTTTCTCCCGTTTCTTCGTCTTTTACTGGGTCGCTGGTCATAATTACAACATTTTCATTATATGTGTTTTGTAAATTTGTTAAAAATGATTCATAGTCGAATATATAATTCTCTATAGTGACAATTTCAATGTTTAAAGCAGAGTTTCTTGGAGAAACGGCAATTGGAGAATTTTCATATAATACTCCACCAACCGTTATTGATTTCAAAAATCCATTGTTTAGTCCATCAAAACTTAATCTTATTGCATCTGCATTTGTAAAATAAGCAACAAGTCTAAATGCCTCTGTGAAAGGTGCTTGACCAAATCTAATAGTCAAAGTACTGTTTGTATAATCATCAAATTGAACGTTTTCCAAAGTTCCGTCATCTGCATAATAATATAATTCCCAATAATCAAATGTGTAAACACCATTTCCAACCGCTTCAATTTGTCTAACTGCACTATTTAATGTAAAGTCAAACGATAATTCTTGTGATGTTGCTGTAGATGAGGCATTTCTCCATCTAATACCACCTTGAGAACTTTCTTTAGCATCTTCAGATATTGTAAAGAACCCTTCATATTCTTTTGCGGCAACTGTAAAAGAATAAATTCCATCTGTTGTATCATTTACTGCAATAGGGATTTTATATCCTGTGATATAACCAACCTCATTTTGCAATGTATAGTTATTGTAATTTAACCCTAAAGATAAGGTATTAGAATTTAGCAAAATTGAATTTAATTC
The DNA here is from genome assembly GCA_944376495.1 of uncultured Clostridia bacterium. Classification (GTDB taxonomy): domain Bacteria; phylum Bacillota; class Clostridia; order Christensenellales; family UBA1242; genus Caccovivens. Next base: position 11,318 of record CALWCW010000036.1, read on the forward strand.
ATAGTAACCATAATACTGTTCTTGTAAAATTAGATTGACATATATTGTTTCACCATAATTAACTTGAACTGTTTGCTCTCCATCTTCTTGCTCACCGATAGTAAAATAAGCATCAGCAAATCTTCCTGTAACGTCAATTGTAGAGTTAATAGAATAGTCAAATGTTTGAAAATATTGTAAATGCAAACGAGAATCTTTTTGCATCCATTTTATATCAAAATCCCAAGGAAGTGCAGCTGGGTCAAAGTTTGATGTATTTGTCAAGAAATTGATTGAAATTGAACTTACTTGTCCAAATTTTTCAGAATTAACAGTAAAAGAATCGTCGCCAAAGGCTGTAACTGCTGAAGTAATAAAATAGTCAAAATTAACATTACTTGAAGAAGGTCTGCTTGAACTTGAAACGCTTCCAGCAACTGCTCCAACTGCCATGTTTAAGTTTTCATTATTTGATGATGTAGAGTAATCTCCACCAAAACAAGAATTTTTTAATTGACTTTGAGTTCCGCTTATATAACCAACTAGTCCACCAATATTAAAACTTGATGACGAAGATGATGTAGATGTAATATTATTTACAAATGAGATATTACCAAAATATAGTGAATTTTGAATATATGCTTGTTCAAGTTGTCCAACAAGTCCTCCAATATAGACGTTTGAAAGATGTTGAGCATCAATCGCAATGTCGTAATAAGAAACGCAATTTAAAACGTTGCCGACATTTCCGCCCGTGGCAAGTCTAGGATTTCCCGTTAACTTCCCTGCTAAAGAACCAAAAGTTATATTTGAGTAAATTGGAAGGTCAACCTTAATTTCTTCTATTTGTTCTTGCTCGTCTATTGTGACAGCAACATCATTTAGTTCGCAATTTTCAATAATTGTATTTTCTCCATACCCAACAAGTATTCCAGCATAAAGTTCTTGAATATTTTCACTATCAAAATCAAATGTAACACTACCTGAAATTTGAAGATTTTTTATTGTAGCACCTCTTGTATAAGGAAAAAGCCCATAATAATACATTTGAGATGTTAAGTTCAAGTTTGAAATAGTATGACCATTTCCATCAAAAGTTCCACAAAAGATGTTTCGTGTTTGATATAATCTTGATAAATCTTCACCTTCAAAATTCAAATCCTCGTTTAAAATTATTGAAACATTTGAATCGTTATAGGTTGCAGATGAAGTAAATGTCGTTATAAACTCATCCGTCGTGCTGATTGAGATGGCATTTTGCTCATCAGCATTAGAAATTAGAGGAGAGGCAATTGTCATTCCTCCACCTAACATAAACAAAAATGATAAAAGATAAATATAAAATTTTTTCATTTTTCACCTATTATTACTATACATAATATGTATCAAATCTATATATTTAATTTATCATATTAGAGAAATTTTTCCAAATAAATTACAAGATATTTTGAATAATGACCTATTTTGATAAAAAATAAAAAAATAATAGTAAAATAAATAATAATTAAATAAATAATAAACACGTTTTTAACACCAAAATTAAAAGGTATTTCTTCCATTTAATTTTCTTATTAATCTTTTTTTGTCCTTTTGAATTGGAGTCTTTTCTTTGTTTATTTTCTTATTGTCCTCAATGCTCATTAAATAATACCGAAGTTCGTCAAGGCAATGGTCATCTTTTTTTATAGGAAGGTCGTTATCACTCCACCAATACGATTTTATTTCTCGAATAAGGTTGACGCAAGACTTAAAAATAAAAAGATGTGCCTTCCCTTCTCCGTCTTTAAGGAATTTTTTAACAACATTTATTCCTCTAAACATATCCTTATTAACCTTTGGATTGACAAGGATATCATTATCATAAAAAAGTTCGACCACGTTTTTTGAACTTGCAAGTGTTCGTTGATTTGCTGCACTATCAATCAGTGCCGATATTTTCCCATTAACATAAAACCAATCAAGTTGTTTTGCGATTTCTTTGATTTTTTGCGAATGATAATAAACATCCTTTCCTTTATCAAAATGCTCTGCAATAACATATACATTGCCATCATAATCTCTTGCATAAAAATGGGCTGATAACGGATTGTTAAGACCGGGGTCTATTGAAATATTGTCTTGCCAATCTTTAGGAATATTAAAAGGGTCAATAACATGCACATTTTCATCAAATTCTGGATAAACAAGTCCGCCGTATTGCATGAATTTTCCATATCTGCGACTTAATAACTCCTCACTCGACATACTTTGACTCATTTTTTCAATTTCTTGTTTATCTAAATATGGATTGTCAGCCCATTCCATCTCAATATGCCAAACCTCATCATCGTTATTTTGATTAAGGTAAATTTCATTATAGACCCAAGTAAGCCCTTTGAGCGGTGTCATCGTTCCAAAAATCATTCCCTTTTTATCAAGCACCCTCATTCTGCACTCTTGATAAATGTCATAAGGCGGCTCTTCATCAAACCAAACAAAGTCGAGCGAAGAACCTTGGAATTTTTCACGTCCTTGGTCGCAACTTTTAAAACCAATCTTTGAAAGAGAGCCAAACACATTTTTTACAAGAATAAAATCAATAATTCCGCTTTCAGCATTGTCCGACCTACCGCTTGACATGACAATTTTTTCTATATAATCTTTTCTTAAATAATGCAAAATCTTTTGTTGAGCGACATCCCTTTGAACTTGTTTTGATAAACTAACCACCCAGCAACTGATTGGTCTATTTTCTTTGTATGGATGAATGCCTCGTGCAAGATAGACCGTTTCACAAGCACCACATTCAGTTTTGCCCGAACGATTTCCTCCAAAAACCCACCTATTTTTCTTGTTACACCTATGAAACTCCATTTGTTTTAAATGGATTTTGTCACCCTTATTATATCTTGCCAAGTGGTCGTTTCTATATCTTTTTTCAATTTCTTTTTCAATCAAAGATAACTTATATTTTTCGTCTTTCATAATTTTAGTCATTTTCTCCTAAATTTGTCTAATATATGACAATTAACTCTTTGCATTAAAATATAAAAAAAATTAAACTATTTTCATGAAAAAATTATTTACAATTCTATCAATCAGTTTAATTTTAATAAGTCCATTTTCTGGTTTTAATTTTGCAAATGCCGATAATACCTTTTATTATGCAAAAGTTATGTCAAGTGATGCTATTTTCTATTCCTATCCATTTGAGCTTGTTAGCAACCAACTTTTCACATTGCCTGAAACCTATTTTGTTAAAATACTTGATGAGGCAAACGAAAATTTTTATTATGCACAGTATAAAGATGCAATTGGGTATGTTCAAAAAGAAAAAGTTTCAGTGATGAATGGAACTCCTAATAACCCATATGCATCGGCTACCTTTCGAACTTTCTTGCCAGACGGCCTAGGTCTTTATTCAAAGCCAACAATCTCTTCTGAAGATTTACTTGTTAATGTACCTTATCTAACTGAATCTTTAGACTTTTATGGCTATATAAGTGGTGAAGAAGCCATCCCTGATAAAAGTGATCAATGGATTTACTGTAATTTTGATAATGGACAAAACAATTTTGGATATTTATATTCAGTTTTTTGTGATAATTTAACCCAAATTCAAGGGAATAATGAAATTTTTGAAATCATTGATAATCCTTCTTTTTCTCTAGGGGCAACTGCTGTAGAGTTGTCCCCAGTTGCAATGACATTTATAATTATTGGTGTCAGTATTCCATGCCTCATTGTCATATATTTGCTTATAAAGCCAACTTTTCTTAAAGAAAAAGTATTGAGAGAAAAACCCAAAATTAAACATAAACGACATGGTGATTATTTTGAGTTTGATGATAGTGAGTTAAATTGAAAAGTTTAATTCATGTTCATCAAACTCTTTTCTTTGGTCGTTAAATTTGTTAAAAACCTCCATAATCCACTTTTCTTCTTTTAAATAAGAAGTTAATTTATTTTCGCTAAATCCTTTTACTGCGAAATTATGTAAAAATTGGTCCTCTGCTTGATTTAACCTTCTAAAATATGTTCTTTCACTTAAATCAAGCCTTTTTGCAATATCTTCACTTCTATCTCCATCAATATAGCGATATATCAAAAGTTCTGCAAGTTTCCTATCACACTTTTTTAAACTTTCTTCAGTCAATACTTTTATGTTAATAAGGCGAACCTTTCTTTCACTTAACTCTATAATTTTTTCAGCAACGTTTAATACACCATTGTTTTGAGTGTTTTCTTTAAAATAATAATAAGAATTTAAAGCCTGTCTTTCGACAAGTTTATCAATAGCACCTGCTATACGTTCTAAATATCTATAAATAGTCAAAATGGTCTTTCCCCAAGCATTTGTTTTCATGTTTATCTCCTTTTAAATTTATAAGCGATTATAATTTCAAATTATCTTTAAATCAATTGTAACTGCCAAAATATTGTAACATTTTGTAAAATATTTTACAAAAATATGTCGTATAAAAATAAAATTAAGTCAAAATAACCTAAATTGTGTCAAAAAATGACAATAAATGACAAAAAATATACAAAAATTGCAACCAGTGATTGTCTAGACTTTGAAATATAAAATAATATTTTTTATAAAATTTTAAATTTTTGTTGAAATTTTTTGTAAATTATGATAAGATATACATAATTCAATATTATGCAGGTGTGGCGAAATGGCAGACGCAAGGGACTCAAAATCCCTCGAAGGCGACTTCATGTGGGTTCGACTCCCACCACCTGCACCAAGTGAGAGCAATCCGAACCGATAGGCGAGGAATATTTTTGTTTGTACTCTTATTTCTTCACTTTTCGTTTTTCACTTTTCTTTTACACTCGGATTATTTTTGAAATAAGAAATAAAAAAGA
>CALWCW010000037.1 GCA_944376495.1 uncultured Clostridia bacterium
AAGACCCAGAATATGTTGACCACCCATTGAAATTATATCCTTCTCGTGTTGGTTCTGATATTGAATTTGCAAAATTCCATGTTTTATTATAATATGAACGAACACTTCCTGACCCACCACTGCCGCCATTTGCATTTAATGTTAATGTAGTTTTTTTAGGATATACAATTGCCGCAGTTTCCCATGTGTCAGTTCTATTATTTGATGAAGAAATGTCAGTAGTAAAAGAAAGTGTAGTTGATGTTTTGGAATTGTCAAGATAAAATCTGTAATATGTTGAGTGAGTTCCTCCAAAATAATATGATTCTACAGGCGCAATTCTATAATACGAATACGAATTACTTAAACTCAAATGAACTGAAAATGTCACATTACCTGAAGTTTGATGTGTTTGAAACCATGCCCAATAACTATCATATCTCACTTGTTGTGTAACTTGGCTCGTTGTATTTGTTGTAGTGGTATTACTAGCCCAATCATCACCACTATTTTTCGTCGCTGACCCTCTTCTTTTTGTTACATAAGAGTTAAATTGAGTACTACTAAAATTACTTGCAGCATGGTCAGATGATAATTCAACAGTTGTAGTTCCCGCATACGACCTTAATTGAGCATCAGATAAAGACCTTATTCTAACTGTATAATTATATGTATGTGAATCAGCCCTAGCTGTGTCATCTGTTGAATAAAAAAAGATTGGAATCCCTATTAATAACAATAATAATGCTATTACTAGAAAAAATAAATAATTGAACCTAATATTAAATTTTTTCATAATTCCTCCATTTTCAATTTTATGATACCACAATTACCCCCCCCCGTCAAGAAAAATGACGTCAAAATAATAAAGTTTTAAAACTTTTTATATTATTTTATTCATTTTTTAAGATTTAATTAGGTTTTTTGTAATCTTTTAATCAACTTATTAAAAAATTTTATATTATCTATTTAACTTTATTTTTTTGCTAAATTTATAAGAATTTTGTTGTTTTTCTTTAATTAAGTAAAAACATACAAAAATTGTAGTTGGAATTGCAACTATTAATAAAGCAAGCAAATACCACATTCCATAGTTTATCGTGTAATTGTATAATAATATTGAATTATTTTCATCAAGATTATCATATTCGACTAGCCAAACATGATGATATTGCCCTGAAGAATCTTTCAATTCATAATTTGAATTTGAATGTATGTTGCTATAAGAAGTAGAGTAATTATAAATAAATGAAGGATTATATTCACTTTTTAACAAATTATAAAAACTTAATCCATTTGCAGATTCTATATATTTTTGCCTATATCTTTCACCCACAAGCATTTTTTCACTTTCACTAATTGATACTAAAGATGAAAATGGAAAGACTCCTTCTGAAATATTTTTTGTCAGAAAGATATTTCCTTTATCTAAATTATCTTTTTCAGACGTTGAATTTGACGAAGAATGATAATAATTCCAAGAGGACATCGATGTAAAAATTATATCAAATCCAATTGTATCATTTGACACATCAAACGTAACATCAGTCAGTAAAAGTCCTTGATTTAATTTAAAATTCTCATTAGGATTTTGAATATAAAATAGTGTATAACTAAATAAAAATTCGTTTCTAATATTATTAATTTCTTTTATTAAATTACTTTTAAAAGAATCTTCCTCTAAATTGTTTGATAATTCATCGATATACTCACTATTAACACTAAATTTAATAGATTGAGTAACAACTCCAGTTCGAGAAAAATCAAGTGAAAGCATTATAAAATCATCAGCCTGAACCAAAGTTGGTTTATCCTGACAAGATGTCAAAAAAAATAAAGAGAATATTAATGTAAGACAAAGAGCGATTCTTTTCATACATATATAATATTCTCTTTATTATAATAAATAACTTTTACTAAATAAGAATTTTTATTTAAAATTTATATAATCTTAAAAATTCAATTACAAGAAACCAATAAACAAATTTTTTAATGAATCGGTTTTTCGTTCAAATTTTAACTTGCTCGAACAATAGTGGCTCTCCAATTTTCACCACCATCTTGCGAGAATAAGTTCATTGTAAATCCTGTGCTTCCACATGTCAAAGTCGCCTCTTGTAAAGCACGGGCAGATATACCCGAAGATGTGCCGAGTCCTGTTCCGTTCTTCGCATAATGTGTTCCACGACTTGATGGAGTTGACGACGATGTCATGAATAAACTTCCAGTTGTGTCTATAAGGTTATTGATTGTTCCACCTGACAGCGAATAAGAAATTCCAGCACTATCTAAAGCACCATAATTTGAACTTCTTGTAAATGTTCCGTTATTATACAAATGTTCTAAAGTTCCATTGCTTGACATTGAAATTCCTGCAAATGCACTTGTGAAATTTGAAACAGATGAAATGCTTTCAACAGTGAAGTTTCCATCGTTTCCTACAACAGAAATTCTTCCACTATTAATCGCACTAATTCCTGAAGCAATAATTGTTTGGTCATTGAGTGTAAATCTAAACACTTTGTTTCCACTATTAAAACTTTGAGAAATTGTTCCATAATTAATTAAACTTAACCCAAAGTAACCAAACTGCATATTAATCTGACTTAAAGTAAGGTTAAAACTTGCTGTATTATTGCTTGTTGTTATAGTTCCCTCATTTACTGCAACAAGACCGCCTACTAGTATGCTATTAATATCATCACCATTTCCATTAAGTCTATTTATTGAGAAACTTGTCAAATCAACACTTTCAATTCTTCCATAGTTATAAAGTGCAAGTGGTGCAAAGATAACGTTATCATTATCTAACCTATTATAATCTAATCTATATATAATTTGAAGATTTTTAATGGTTGCACTACTGTCAATATATTTAAATAGTGAAGAATATTTTGTATAAGTTTTAGTTGTAAATTTTGCTAAACTTATTGGACTATTAGACAAGTTTGTAAAATCATAGATGTTTGTTGAATTTATCGTTAAGTTTCTTTCATTTCCATCTAATACTCCATAGAAAGTTTCAATTAAATACGTTATTTCTCCTGTTTCTTCATCAATTTCAATTAAATCACTATCGTTTATTTCTATATCAGCATTCAATCTAAAGTAATATGTTTCACCTTCTACGTTTCGCTTACTAATGTTAATAAACTGCTCTTTTGAATTAATTAGATATGGAGATGACTCTGTTCCGTTTCCGCCACTAAATAGACTAAAACTAACTGTGTCGCCCTCATAATAAACTGGGTCGCTAAAGATATAGATTATTCCTTCTTCTGTCGGAATTTGTCTTGCCCTAATGCTAAATTCTCCGCTGTTTATATTAGTTGAACTCATTGGCATATAGTAATAATTGTTTGTGAGAGATTGTTCATAACTCAACGAACTTTGAAGGTCAGCATAAAATTCGTAATTATTTACATTTTCTTGTGACCAATTCCAATAGAATGATTTTTGGTCGTCATCCCATGCAACTGAAAGACCATTATTTTGAGTCTCTTGCAATTCAAATACACTTGTATCACTATTTAACAAGAGTTTTGGATTATATTGAGTTTCACTTTGAGCATCGACAATTTGAACTGAAATTGTGTATCTCTTGTTTTCATTTTCAAAATCAAACATACCGCTTGTCATACCTGCCTGCGATGAGAGCGGAGTAAAGATAAATATCTTTTCAGTTTCATACGTATATTGATATTCACCTAAAATACTTTCAATTTCGCTACCATCGGGTTGCTTTGTATATTCACGAACAGTCAAAACGAGTTTGTAACAAGTATTATCATTATTAATCGAAATAGAATTGAAATAACTGCTAAAATCAATATATGTATTTCCTGCTTCATTTAATCCTATAGAATAATAATTTTGCGTTAAATTAGTAAGTTTGTTTACATTTTGGATTCTTAATGGCGATGAATTTATTTTATTAGTATCATACATATAAACATTTATAGTAATTACACCTACATCATTAAGTTGCCCTTCATCTGGAGTAAATGAAATCAAAAGTTTATCTTCATAACCTGCTGTTGTTGGGTCGGTTATTACAGTTTGACCGCTTAATTGCACTGTTTGAGTTTCGCCACCACTAGTGTATTCTGCAAAAATAGTAATTGTTCTTGCAACTGCTTCATAGTCAGTGCTTCTTGAATTTACAACAAATTCTATTGCACCATTTTTAACCCCAACCGAATTTGTATCAAGATAAGGCGAATCAGTTCTAACTGTGAAATCATTTTCAACTAAAACATTTGAATTGTTACCTAAATAAGTAGTTTCACTTCTTAAAACTTGATATCTCTCAACCTCATGACTGAATAATATACTTGGGTAAGTTGTAAAGTATTCTCCTTCAATTGTTTGTTTTGCTCTTGTATCGTTTTGGTCAGATTCAATACCAACAATTGTTGTCACTTTTATCTTATAATAGTTATAATTCATTGAAATATATGAGGCTAAAAGTGATGTTGAGGTAGTGTAATAAGTATCGGTGAGATAATAGTTGAATGTTTCATCATTGATATCTTTTTGATAATAATCAATATCAACTTGATAAATTATTTTACCAACAACGGCTTCTTCACCACTATTAACATTTACTTGAACAAATTCCTCGCCTGCACTTTCGCTTTCATTCCAAACAACATTTCCGTTTTCAACTCTTACATTTCCTACTGGCGACAACATTTTTGCTGAAATACTACTTTGTTCAGAACTTATAATAGAGATGTCGTTTAACTCCTCACCTTCTTGGACATTGTCATTTATATCAATTCCATCATTGAAAAGTAGTAAGAAATCTGCATCTGAAGGTTTGTTTGCACTTATTGAAAATGTCCCATTATTACCTTTTGACAAAGCATAGAAAATGCTTGCCGACATTTCAGACGCATAACCACCTACAATATAACTTACATTATTATATTCAGATGAGATAGGTGTGCTGTAATAATAATCCATATCATCTTCCAAATAACCCTCTGCAAGACTTATGTCATTGCCTAGTTTAAAACTAATTCCTGGATTATTTAAGTTTGCGTCAGCCGATGTAAATCTGAAATACAAATTATTATCACGTGTGCTTAATTCTGGCTCGTTTAATTTATACAAATTCTCAATTTTATACTTATCACTTTCAACATTCATTCTATTTGCAGAAATTGAACCATTTATTGAAAGAATAACATATTCATAAGATCCATTGTCTGTAAAATCGATTTGAGCAATTCCATCTCTAAATGTTATCGTATCTGGATACTCATTGCTAGATGCTGGTTTAAATCTTGCAAGCACTTCAAAATTATTTTCTAAAGTTGCCTCAACCCACAAACTACCATCAACAAAATTGATACTTTCAGTTTGCATATCTAAATAATTTACAACAAAACTTGCCGCTTTACCATTTGGAACATAAGCATTGTTTTCGTTATAAGCAAAAATATCTACATTTATATTTGTATTAATTTGAATAGTATTTGCTGTAATGTCATTTACAACTTTTCTTAATGCTGACATATTAACCACAAAACTGCCATCTGTATTTGTTATAATTACTTCTCCGTAAGAGTTCATATCATTTAATATATTATCTTCATAAGAGATTTGCCAGTAACTTCCATTATAAGAAATCATGAGAGCAAAATACTTTTCAATTTGTGCCACATTGTAATATCTAAACAACATCTTATATCTTTGAACTGTGACTTCTGTTTCTATTATATTCCCTTCATCATCTGTTACAGGATTTCCAAAATCATCTAAATCAAAGGTATAAGTTTTTGTTGGAATTACATTGACAACATATTGAGAATTAGTATTTTCTAATGAAATTTCTGGAGAAGCTGTTATATAAATTTCTGTTGCTTCAGATGGGCTAGACTCTATATTCGTGCCTGAATCTGTTTGTATTAGACTAACATAATATTTCCCTGATGGAATTATTTCTCCATAATCATCAAACAAATCTTCATCATCACCAATTCCAAAGTTTGAATATGCAAGTCTATCAATCATATTTTTTGTGTTTGTGATTGCTTCTGTGTTACCTTCATTTAAATAATCACGCCTATAATTTTGTAATGCTTCAAGGTAAGAGATCGAACCATTGCTTGTTGTAATATTAAACATTGGGAATAGGTCTAAAGCAGAAACAGTCATCGTGTATTCTCTTGAACTTGTCCCAGTGCTTTCTATTGGTGTAAATTTAAGTTTTATAGAAACATTTGTTGAAAAAGTGCTTAAAGAGAATGAGTATGGTGAAGTGAAAGACATTATTTCTTGTAATCTATCATGCAAAACATAATCTGTAGTTATAGAAGGATTGAAATAATCAATTATTGTTGACATAAATATTGATGATTTAAAATAATCAATATCAAAAGTCAACCTACCTTCAGTAACTCCAACTTTTGCTGGAGTGATATATCTTCTTATCGTAAGACTTTCAGATGAATTTGAACTTAAATAGATTGAATTGGCATGAACTGCTGTTATTGTGATTGTATAATCAAATCCTGGGTCTAAATTAAAATCATTTGTAATGTTTCTTAAATCTATGTTTGACTTATAAACTACAATTTGCGTTGTCGTATCTTTTGCAGTGCAATAGAATTGAATATAATATGCTGTAGGAGTGACCTCAGAATAATTTTCATTTGTATCATGCTGTGCCCAACCCCAAGTAAGATAGTTATTATTTACTGTTGGAGGATCTGTTTCATTTAATTTATAAACATCAAACATAAATTCGTTATATTGATAATAAACATCGTCTGACCTTCCAATTCTAGTAATTTTTACCTTAAATTCGCCATATGCTTGGTCTGCAACAATATCATTTATATTTATTCCATAACATTCTTGATAAGTATAATCAGTTCCATCCTCTCTTTGTTCTCTATCTAATGTGAAATAAACATGACTGCCGTCCGAATTAGTTACCCAGTAACCTAATGTCGTTTCTTTATTATAGAACATGCTTATTCTTGTTCCATCAGAGGTTGTGATTTCTGCTCTGAAACCTAAAGTATTATCATTTGAAGTCGGAACTTTATAAATTATATAAGTTTTTGTTAAATCAGTTCCACGTTGCAATTGAGCATTTGTTGAATCTTCAATTTCATATCTAAAACTGTGTTCAACCCAATCTGCGTCAATAGAGCCCGCCTTTCTAACAGTAAAGGCAAAGGTTACATTTGAGGCATTATAAACATAATCTTTAAATAGGTTTACAATATCAATCATTGGAACATAAAATTCGTTTGAACTCCCCTCTTTTAAAGTTACATTAAATTCTCTTATTAAATCATCTCCACTTTGAGTAGTAGAATTGATGCTCAAAAGTTTTGCAGTCCAAACAAGGTCACTAAAATCATCAAGTATTAAAGTTAAAACAATATTTCCCTCATCTTCAATATAAATATTGTCAATCCCTTCAAGTTTTGTCCCATTTTTTACAACAGCCGATATAGATGGCATTAAAATGTTATTATTATCATAAGCGACAACCTTAACAGTATAAGCACCTATTGAACCTGCAAGAAACTCATCTGTCATTAAGTTGACTTCTAATGTTGCACTGTTTACTTCATAACTTCTTTCAACTAATTTGTCTTGAATGCTGACTTGAACTATATAAGATGTATTTTTATCGTTATTTACAGTCAAAATTCCCGAATCCGAAATCTCAACATTTTGAGCGAGATTAAGTCTTTCAATTTGATAAGTGGTCATAAGTGAAGTTATTGAGCCGACTCTTTCAACGACTATTTCAATATCATTTATACCCTGTGCTAACATATCTTTATATAAAGTTAAAGTATATTCGCCATCTGAAAGTGAAAGAGAATAATTTTCATTTACATCACCTGCTTTAACAGTAAAGTTTATATCTTCAACATCTTCAATTTGATTTTTTATTGTAATGTTGAAATTAATGTTATCAAGTGTGGACCAGTCGTCATTCCATTTTAACTGTGCATACGCATTAAGTTTTTGGTCTAAAACATTTGTTACACCACTATTGTAATAAATAGTATGAGAGATGTTTCCCACTTGAGATAATTTTATAATATTTTGAGTTTGACCAGATTTTTGTCCGTAATAACCACTTGCATTTCCGTCAGTCAAAGTCAAAGAATAACTTGATTTAATGACTGCAGAAACTACAATTTCAGTTTGATTTGTAATTTGTTCTTGAATTTTATCTTCAATCTCTTGAATTGATAGACTGTTTCCTTCAACCTCAAATGTATGAGTTTTTCCGTTGTTTGTCACTTTCACTTGAATAACTAGAGGATTTATATCATTTCCAATAAAATTAGTTGCAATGCTATCCCAAACAATGTTATCCCCTTCTACTCTAACATTAAAATCAAGTTCATCTAAATCTTGAATAAAGAAAGATGTTATATCTGAATTTATAAAATATTTTCCATTATTAAGATTTTTATAAATTACTTGTATATTGAAAGTATTTTCATCAAAATCAGCCAACTTAAAGGTTGTAATATTATTTGAATATGTTACGTCTTGTCCATTAACTTTTATGCCACTTATATTTGACGTATCATTTTGAATAGGAATAGAAACAATCCAGTCTGTTCCTGATTGTGAAATATTTATTGTTTTAACTGTTGCGAGTTTCTTAAGTGTTATGCTATCTGAATTTTTTGAATCTAAATAAAGTGGATTTTTGCTTTTTACGTAAATTGTTCTTTCTGTTGTAAAATCAAGCCCGCCTAAATCAGAATACGCAATTTGTGTTGTTGTAAGGTTTTCTTTTATAATCACATCATCAATATAAATATCGTATGTTGAACCCTCGGCAACATTATTCCAACTTAATTGTAAAAGGTCACTATCAAAATTGAGCGAAGGCGAATCAAGTTTATAAACATCAAGCAAATTATTTCCGCCTAAAGTTGTCCCTTTAAATGAGGCTATATAATAGATATTGTTTTCACTATCATAATAATCCCCTTGTGCATAAATTTCTACTTGCAAATAATCCATTAATCTATAAGCCGAAGCAAAATCGCTGTCACTGACATTTAACTCATCAATTTTTTCTTGTAAATCAAAGGTCAAAGAATTATCTTCAGTAAAGAATCCTACGTAAAAATTGCTATTTATTGAATTTCTTAATGTCAAGAAAATGTAAAAATTATCAATATTTTCTTGGTCTGATACAAAACTTAATTCGCCGTCAGAAAATCTAATTGAGGTTGGACTGTTCACTCTTTTAAAAGTCACCTCTCTTATGTCACTATCTAAATAATATTCGTCATTTTCGCCGTCATCTGCAATATATTGAATTGAAATGTTGTATTCATCATCATATTTTTCATAGTCAATCATGTTAATATAATTTTCATTGTTTGTATTTACAACTGTATTATCTAGTTTAATAACAGCATGATTTGCATGATTTGGCATATTAACAGTGAGCAATTGTTCTGTTTTTGCATCTAAAGATGAATAATTTTCTTCATATTCATATGTAGGGAGCGAAAGTTTTGTTATAGAAAGTGAATGTGCATCTGAATCTAAAAATAAAGTTCCGTCATAAATTCTTCCACTTGTTGCTATAACACTTATTGAATATAATCTTGCGTCATCAAATGTTTCATCAAAAATATACTCTAAAGATAAGTCGCTTTCGTCACTGATAGTCACCCTTCCATCTTCTCTTCCATCAACACGGACTACATATGTTCCACCAAAATCAACGGTGTCAATAATTAACTTATTTACTCCGCCCTCTTTACTAAAACGAACATCAGGAGTTGCGATTTGTTCGGTCACAAAGAATCCAATTTCAAAATAATTATTATCATTGTAAAAATTTGAATCTAAATAATTGTTGTAATCAGTCGAATGAGAAACAATTCTTATAACATAATAACCCCAAGGCAATATTTCATCTATATGAGTCACATCTGTTGGCACTTCTCTTGTGGCAACCAAACTTTCTGGATTGCTTTCATCTACAACATAGTCACTTTCTGTCCTATAAATCTTATAACTATATGTTGCATTGATATCTAAATTATTCCAAACGAAATTTCCGTTTTCTTGCTCTTCGTCTGGTGCTTTTGTTACCAGTGGCATTATAGTTAAGTCTTTAGTTCTTTCTTGAATAGTTCCAATTTCACTATTATCTAAATTTCTTCTACCAGCCATTATTTTTATTCTATAAGTGTCATCATAAGGACTATACTTTGATAGGTCATTAAGTGTTATTAAAATTGAGGAATCATTTTCGTTCAAAATATATTCATCACTACTTATAACTTCATCATTTATAAGCAAAACATAATAATTTGCATTTTCTACTACAGGGAATGAAATTAAAGATTGTCCATCAATGAGATTATGTTGAATCTCTCCAACCTGACCAAGAACATAAAATTCAAATTCATAATTATCAGAATTTAAAATATTTGAAGTCGTAACCTCTCCATTTGTATATTCAACCACTTCTCCATCTTGATAAGTTGGCAAAGCGGTTATAGTGAAAGAATACTCACCTGCTTCAAAACCACTTAAATTTATAATCTTCTCAAGACCATTTTCAGTATTAAATATTATTGTTTGGTCTGCATAACTAATTTTATAATTTTGAACATAATCATTATCTTCAAAAACAAGTTTTGCATTCTGACCTTCAAAAGTTATGTCAACTTTTGGAATATCAAGTTTATAAATAGTCAAAAGTTGACTTACATCACTGTTTACGTAATAAACATTTTCATAAAGTCCGCCTTTAGCCACAAGTTCTAGATTATAAAATCCCGCCTCTTCGCCTTCTAAAATTAAAAATGAATTATTTTCATTTGCAAATTCTTCAATTTGAATAGATGAATTATCAACTGTTGAATATCTAAAAAGAAAACTTTGTGAATTATCAATATTATTCCAACTAATAAAACCATCATTATCAGAATAATTATAATTCAAAGTTGGTCTAACTAATTTTTTTACAATAATTTGAGTAGTTGTTGTCATCAAAGTGCCAGTAGTATCTTTACTATCAACTCTTACTTTAACTTCTTCCATTTCATCATATATAGAATAATCAAAAGCAAAATTGTTTTCTTGAATGTCACTAAAAATTTTTATGCCTTGAATATAAACATCATAGACTGCGTTTGTTTTTTCATCCCATTCAATTGTTGCTTCTTGACTACCATAGGAATCGTTATTAATAATTTCTACATTTTCTAAAATTCCCATAACTCCGTAGTTGACAATGGCAACTTCAGAATAAGATGAGTCTTCTAAATATTTATCATCACTTAAAGCTTTTACTATTACATAATACGAACCTTTGTCTTGAAATTGAAAAGAATTTGTTTCCAATGTTTCATATGTGAAATCTATATGATTAGGGTCAGTATTTTCATCTATTAAACAATAGCCCATTTCATAACTTGTTGCTTCTTGACTTTCTCCACCAACCTCTACAAAAGATTTATCCCAAGAATATAAACCATCGTCCGTCAAATTAAAATTAGTTGGAGTAGAATAAGGGTATTTTACTAAAACAATAACAGATGCAATTGTTTTATTATTGTAGGTTGCAAATATGTAAGCCATTCCCGATTTAATTCCCTTAAACGCTCCATCTTCCTGTTTTGAAATTACATTTTCATTTGAAGATGTAAAAACAATATTTTCAATCTCCACACCAGAAACATTTAACTCTTGCGAAAAATCTATTGAATCATCAATAGAAATTATGTATTCGGTTTCTTTAAAATTGCCTGTTATGCTTGGACTACTATTGCAAGCTGTAAAGCAAAATATTGAAATAATTGCAAGCATACAAACGACTAAAATGTTTCTTTTCATTAAATCTCCTAACATTCTATTTTTATTATTATCATAATACCACTTTTTTAATCTTTTAAGCAAATGATTTGACGATTTTTGACAATATTTATTAAATATATAAATATATTTTTAATAATAACCAAGAAATATATAGTTAAGAGATAAACTAATAAAGATTAAAAAGAAAAAAGATAAAGAAGAATAAAACCTTTTTTTGATTGTTCATCGCATATTTAAAAAATCATTTCTTTACTTTTAATGAAATAACACAATATTCAATACGAACTTAAAAAACGAGGTTAACAAGCAGTAGTTGTTGGGCTTATAAAAGACAAAAGTTTTAAAAATATAGAAATTTACAACTTTATTCTTTGTATAGTTATATTTTTGCTACTTCCTATTCTAACATACATACTGATTATGTTGCATTGTGCTACAATAAAACAAATTGAGAAAAAGATTTCTGAACAAAAAGTAAATGAAGAACAAACACAAATTGATAATGAAAATATGTTAACAGAAAATCAAACTATTTTAGAAAATCAACCAAAAGAAGAAAAGAAAAAATGGAATGATTTAGCAGAAGAAGATAAAAAACAATATATTGAAAAGGCAATTAGAACGATTTATGAAAATCAACTTAAAGACGAAAGTTTTGAAATGACAAGGCAGCAAAGAGCATTAAAAAAAGATTGTTTAGAAAATAATGAATTCTTTATTGAAGATTTGTCAGATGAAGAAAAAACTGAAACATTTAAACTTGCCCAAGAAATTTATGAAAATGACAAACCGGAAGTAAACAAAGATAAAATAAAGGATGATAAAAATAATAACAAAAAAGACAATTTTATAAGTAAAATCCCACTTAATGCAATAAAAAGTATTCTTTTGATTTTAGTGCGTGGTTTTATTGGTGGGGTTAAATTACAAGCACAAATTTCAAATGAAGATGGATTTTATACAGTGTATTTCAATAAAGATGGCTTAACTTTAAGACATTTAACAAAAGTATGCAAATTAAGAGAGATAATGTTATTAGTTGCAAATTGATTTCATCTGTGAAACTAGAAAAATACATCATAACATTAAAAAATGGTTATAGCGTTACATTGATTGCCGACCCATCCACCAAAGGACAGCAAGATTCATATAGATTTTTATCCAAAAGTTTAGGTGCTGATGTTATGGAATAAATTTGACCGCAAATAAGCGGTCTTTTTTTGTTGTATAGTTTACGGAAATTTGACAAATTATCGAAAATAAGTTAAAAAATAATGAAAAAGATGCAGATAAGGTTACCTGCATCTCTTATATTGGCTCCCCGGATAGGATTCGAACCTACGACCTATCGGTTAACAGCCGAGCGCTCCACCACTGAGCT
>CALWCW010000038.1 GCA_944376495.1 uncultured Clostridia bacterium
ATCTTCAAACTATAGCCCTTGTCATAGATGTATATGGATTTTAAGTTGTAGTTCCAATAAAAAAGATAGAACCATCCTCTATTGCCTCTAGAACGCAATCAGATTGTGCTTTATTCCATCTGTGACATTCATCTAAAATTAAAAAAGTATCTATTCCAAGCATAGCCTTATCAATTCTTGCTTTTTCTATTACTGATTTAGCATCGCTTACTCCGCTTGTAACTGCATTTAATTTCACATAATTTGCCTTAAGTGAATTTGCGATTATATTTGCAAGAGTTGTTTTTCCTGTCCCTGGAGGTCCATAAAAAATACAACTACCAAGAACTCCGTAGTTGATAGCCCTATAAAGTAAAGTATTTTTCCCAACAATATGTTGCTGTCCTACAAATTCATCAAAAACCCTTGGACGCATTTTTTCCGCCAAAGGTATTCTTACATTTTCCATATCATTTTTATTTTACTATACTATGAAGCAAAAGACAAGTAAATTTCATTATTTTTATCAAATATTTCTTTAGTCAATAGTGTAAAGTTATAATACTTGATTTTATCGGCAAATAAATAGCAAGAGTTGTTATGAAGAATAAAAACTCTCTTCCATCTTGAATTTCTATAGAATTTTACCTCTTTTAGTCCTTGTAAAGCCTTATTTATCTGTTCTCCAAATTCATTTTTTGTTACTATATTTTTTCTTAAATTTAACCACTCATTTTCTTTTTCTTCATCTACATCAAAATTTTGCCATTTTTCCCATATTTTTTGGGGTAAATAGAAATTGATATTATCATCAAATTGTTTGTTATGAGATGTGATTTTTATATCAAAGATTTCATTCATTTTATGTTGTGATATTTTGAAAAAATATTCCATCTCTTTTGGTGAATAAAGACAATACTTTTTATCTCCATAGTTATAATAATATTTTTTAGTTTGTTGTGGTAGTAACTTAATCTCACCTTTTAAATTAACACATGCAAATGTGCAACTTTCAATTCCATTCATTGTTGAAAAATTGATTATTGCATCTTTAAAACGATAATTAAAATATGCTTTTTGTTTGCTTGTTAAATTTTCAATTTCTACACTATCAATTGATTTTTTAAAATAGTAATATCCTCTTGGAAGTGGAAGATTAATTTCAAAATTAACTTTTTTATTAGTCCTATGAGTATTAACAAAATTAATTAAAAAATTTTTACCATTTAAAAGAAATTGCTTTATTTCGACTATAACACCATCAATCATAATTTTTTTATAAAAATAATATGGATAATAATCAAACTGTATAGTGTGTCCATTTATTTTTATATACTCTCCTTCTAATTTATTTTCATAATCAGAATGAGTAACATAATTAACATTTAAAGCATCTAAACTATAAAATAAAGAACTACCTATTTCATTTTCAAGCATTACAAAAGTCCTATTTAATTTTAAAATTTTTCGGTCAGATACTTTAGGTTTTTTAAATAAAATCAAATTGAAATCAACTATTTTTTTAGCCTTTAAAAAAGCCTTATAAAAAATATTGTCCAATTCTTTCTTAAAAATAAAAATAGGATAGGATGGATTTATTCCTACTGCACTTATTAATGCAAAATCAATCAAATTTGTATTCACATTTGGTGAGTGATATTTGACTTTATTTATAATTAAATTTGTTAATTTTTCTATATATTCTTTTTTGTCCATAATATTTTTATTGACAATTATTTTAATTTTAAACTAATATCTTATAAAATTTAAAATAACATAAATGAAATTGTCAATTTTGTTTTTATTTAATAAAAAAACCAGCATTAAGCTGGTGAGTTATGCTATAAGCCGAGTTCTGTATTAGACAATCATCTATCTAGGCTTGTTGTTGCCAACAAACTCAAGCGGTATTCAGGACGTGAGAGAACAAGCACAATGTCCCTTACCTTGCATCAGGTGGAGTTTACAGAGCCTTAACTATCTCTAGTTAAGCGGTGGTCTCTTACACCACCTTTCCATCCTTACCATATAAATGGCGGTTTATTTCTGTTGCACTATTCCTAGAGTCGCCTCCGCTGGCCGTTAACCAGCACCCAGTTCTCTTGATGCTCGGACTTTCCTCATTTTACAACGCGATTGTCTGCATAACTACTTTAAAAGTATAACATATTTTTTTAATTTTGTCAATAAAGATTGGTTAAATTTTGCTTTAGTAATATTGCTTCACTATGCTACTGTAAATAATGTCTTAACTTTTCCATTTTTTCTGTCTGGATAAAAAGCCTTGATAATTCCATCTTGTGAAACTTTTATTGCGACACCATATTTTGAAAGTGTTGTTGCGGCCGCCAAACGTCCTCCTCCTTCACTTCCCGCTTCTATTTTCAATATTGCACCGACAGCTATAATTGTCCCATCACTATCTATAACAATAGCACCATCCATACTAACAAGTTCTTGTCTTAATTTTCGACTTAACTCATGAAATGGTTTGTTGTTAATTATTTTTCTTATACTTTGAGCTTTAATACACTTTTGCTCTTGTAAAAATGTTAAATAAGGGACATTATACATTGCTTCAACAGAAGATAAAGTCTGTAAATTGTATAGCTTTCCTGCATTTTCAAGTTCTTGCTGTTTTTTAATTTCAAAATAACGCTCATCAACAATATCATGTGCATTTATATGAGTTAAAGCACTCTCGACACTATCTTTATTTAAATAAACTATACAGCCTCCACAATATGCAAAAGAAGCATCAAGCGCTGTATAATAAACAGAACGACGAATGTCTTTTAATGAATAATTACCTCGATAAGATAAAAGTTGGATTACTTCCTCATGAGAATAAATATTCCAATTTCCAGAACGCTTTGCGAATAAAAGATTTCTATTCTTAAAAATCAAAAAGTCACCATTTTCAGTTAAAACTATGCCTATACGCTTTTCGTTACAATAGCGAGCAACCATTTCATATTCATATGGAGTTATACAAGGCACTTTTTTTACTTTGTCTAATTGGACATAACCAAGCAAATTGCCCTTTTTATCAAACTCTACATATGAATCTCTCCCATTTGATAACAAAGCAAAAAAATCTTTATTCATGACATCCGAAAATGTCAAATTATCTTCCTGTTCACTAATATCTGCTGTAAGATTTATTATTATACCTATTGCAACTTTACTCCCTTCATAAGTTCTTGCACCCCATTTTTCAAGTTCATTTATTATACCAAACATACTATTAACAGTTTCGCCTTCACAAATGCTTGAACAAATTGATTTTTCTATTGCATTTTCTTGAAGCACAGCAACGTAACTTTCATCATCTAAATTAAGTGAAGAGATTTTATCAATTTCACTTAAAATAGATTTTAACAAATTAACTTCGAAAATTTGAAAAGGTTGTCCTCTTTTCAAAACCAATCTATATTCATCTGCCTTAGAAGGTTTAATTAAAAGTGTATTTCTTTTCCCATATGCAACTTCATTGTCACGAATACTAGACTCAATTTCTCCATCAATAAAGGAACCTGTAAATAAAGGCAAAATTAACTTATCAACAACTTTGTAAAA
The DNA here is from genome assembly GCA_944376495.1 of uncultured Clostridia bacterium. Taxonomy (GTDB): domain Bacteria; phylum Bacillota; class Clostridia; order Christensenellales; family UBA1242; genus Caccovivens. The sequence continues at coordinate 3,559 of CALWCW010000038.1, forward strand.
TTCTTGTTTTTCCATAAATTGACCCTTAAATTTGAATTTAACGAAAAAAAGTATAAAAATAATAAAAAACAATAAAAATTATATACGTTTATAATAGTATATAATTCTTTTTTCATTTGCTCAATAATATTTATAAATTTTTATTAATTATTT
>CALWCW010000039.1 GCA_944376495.1 uncultured Clostridia bacterium
CTTTAATTGAAAAAAAGATTGTAAAATTTCTTTTTAACTAAACAACAATAAAAAATTATTAAAATCTAAAGTCAATTATATAACAAAAAAGATATATCAGTCTATTTTTGATATATCTTTTTTAATGTGAATATTATAGTTCGTTTTTGATTATATTTAAAGGGCTATAGGAAGCAGATGAAGTTTTCATCTGAAAAAGACTTTCATCTTTTTATGCTTTTGGATTTACCAAAAGCATCTTCCTATAGCCCATTAATCATTATACAAAATAGTTTATCATTAAATAAAAAAAAGGCGATGTTTCACCTTTTTCAAACAAAAGAATTTAGCTTAATTAAGCCTTTTTTGCTGTTCTAATACATTTTGTGCAAGCTTTAACAGTTTGTTCTTTTCCGTCAACATCAATTACAACTTTTTGAAGATTAAGTTCATAAGTTCTATTATATTTTTTGTTTGAGAAAGAAACTTGTTTACCTGTTGATTTGCCTCTTCCGCATATTTCACAAACTCTACTCATTTTAGTCCTCCATTATTAAAATTTCATTGCAATTTACTATATCATTTTTTTTAAGAAAAATCAACCTTTTTTTTAGAAATTTTATTAAAAAGATTTTAAATTTTAAAATTTTTTAACGAAACTCTAAAAAACTGTTGTTTTTTTTTCAAATATATAGTATTATATAGAAGGCGAAATCTATTTTTAGGGGGCTAAATTGACAGTCGATACAAATAACTACTATGGCAATATATCTATTTCCGACAATTCGATTAGGGTTGTTGCGGGTTATGCCGCACTCGATTGCTACGGCGTTGTTGATTTAGTAAGTAAATCTATTAAAGATAGCGCTAGAGAATTATTCAAAAAAGAACCCTATTCAAAAGGGATAAAGATAAGTCATATTGACAACAGAATATATATTGACGTTTACTGTATTTTAAAATACGGTGTTTCTATTAGTGCCGTTGCTGAATCCTTACGCAAAGCGGTGAAGTATAGCGTTGAATATTTCACAGGTATGCTTGTTGATGCAGTAAATGTTCATGTTGTCGGTGTGAGAGTTTAGGAGCATTAAAGGTATGATAAAAACGATTAACGGAGCAACTTTCCGTAAGATGATAGTGGCTGGTGCTGGCCTTCTTGAACAAAATAAAAAATATGTCGATTCATTAAATGTTTTCCCAGTTCCTGATGGTGACACTGGAACAAACATGTTTCTTACAATGAAATCTGCTGTGAACGAGGTCTCTCAATGTATAAACAATAATCTCGATTCTTTAAGTCAAGCATTTGCAAAAGGTGCTTTAAAAGGGGCTAGAGGAAACAGTGGTGTTATCACTTCACAAATTTTTAAGGGCTTTTGTTCAGAAACTGCTAAAGCAACTGAAATTACCACAAAGATATTTGCAAAAGCTATGCAAGCAGGTGCAAATGTGGCCTATAAGGCAGTGACAAAACCTAAAGAAGGAACCATATTAACAGTTATTCGTGTTATGGCTGAAAATGCCGTCAATGTGGCTAAAAAATGTGATGATTTTGAAGTCTTTTTAAAGAAAGTTCTTGAAACAGGTGAGGAGATTTTAAAACAAACACCTGAAATGTTGCCTGTTCTTAAGAAAGCTGGTGTAGTTGATGCAGGAGGACGCGGAATTATTGTAATCTTCACAGGTTTTTATAAATTAATTATGGGTGAAGAGGATTTTGAATTCCAATTTGAAGACGAAAAGAAACCTCAAACTGTTGATGATGTAATTGCTGATATCAATGCTTTAGAAGAAATACAATATGCTTATTGCACAGAATATATGATTATCAATATGAAAAAGAAAACAACTGAAGCAGATATTGATAAGTTGCGTGAAAAACTTTGTGAGATAGGGGACTCTGTTATTTGTATAGGAGACCTTAAACTTGTAAAGGTCCACGTTCATTCAAACGAACCAAACAAGGCCTTGGAATATGCTCTTGAACTTGGTGAACTTTACAACCTTAAAATCGAAAATATGCGTGAACAAAATAGAGAGCTTAAGAAAAAGGCTGTTGTTCAAGAGGAAACAAAAGAACTTGGTATGATTGCTGTTGCTCCAGGGGAAGGGCTTTCTGCAATTTATAAGGATTTAGGAGTTGATGAAATTATTGTTGGTGGACAAACCATGAATCCTTCTGCTGCAGATATTGCAGCCGCTGCAGATAAAGTCCCTGCTCGAAATGTTTACGTTTTCCCTAACAATAAAAATATTATATTGGCAGCACAACAAGCAAATGACTTAACAAACAAAAATCTTATAATTATTCCAACGCGTTCCATTCCAGAAGGAATTAGTGCCGCAATTGCCTTTAATCCTGATGGCTCAATAGATGAAAATACCGAAGCAATGAATGATGCAATTAAAGGTGTTAAATCTGGGTCAGTTACTTATGCTGTTAGAGATACCCATGTTGATGGATTTGACCTTACTGTTGGTGAAATAATAGGTCTTGATGATAAAGCAATCCTATCAAAAGGCAAACTTGTTTCTGACACCACAGAAGCTTTAATTGAAAAGATGATTACTGACGATGTTATGAATATTACTCTTTTCTACGGTGAAGATATTAGAGAGGAAGAAGCAAATGTATTGGCTGAAAAATTGGCTGAAAAGTATCCAGATTGTGAGGTTACTGCGGCTTTTGGAGGTCAACCTGTATATTATTACTTGGTTAGTTTGGAGTAAATTAAAGATATAAAATTGTCTTGTTTTTAAAAGTTTTTTGTTATTTTAATATAATTAATAGTAACATAAAATTATGTCATGATTTGATATTAATTACCAAATCAATTTATTTTGATATTTTTGTATAATTAAGGCATTTTATTGAGTTTTTATTTTTACATTACTTTAATTGCAATTTTAAAATAACAAGTAAAAAAAAGATTATTTATATACAAAAAATAATCTTTTTTATTGCGTATTAATACAAAAAATAATCTTTTATTATAGATTTTATATTGACTAATTTTATTTAGTTTGTTATAATCAAAATAAGGGGAGTTAATATGAAAAATAATGGGTATTTAAAAGATTATATAGAAAAAACAATCAATGACGAAAAAAAGTATATCAGAAATCTACCAAGCAAAGAATATAAAGATCAAGATATGACTAATTCTTGGCGAACTACTATATACGATATTAAATTACAATATTTTGTAGATAGATTGATTGAAACGAATTTTTTTGCTGGGTTTGATGTGAATTTAGTTCAAGATGTAATTGCACAGGTCAGAGCGGTGGGATTAAAAGTAGATGATGATGTAAAAATTTCCAAAAAACACGGGAAATTGTCGCCTGAAACATTTATAAATATTAAAACTATTTGTGAAAAAGTGCTTGAAAGAAGAAATTATGATGAAAAATATGCAGATATGATTTATGACCTATTAGATGAAGCGATAGATGAATGTGATAAAGATAAAGAAGAAAAAATAAAAGAAATTTTTTGTGGTGGGCTCGATGAAATTGCAAATATTATAATAGAAAAACTACTTGATGAAAATGCAAATGAAGATGAAATGAAATAATAAGATTGAAAGCATAAAATATTTGTTTATAAAAAATTTATATAAAATTTATAGATTAAAAGCGAAAAAAATTGGATTTATGAGATTTTTTAATGAGATTAGATAAATATTTAGTAGATAATCATTTTTTTGAAACAAGACAGAAGGCTCAATTTTTTATAAAACAAGGCAAGATTAAGGTCGATGGCGTTGTTTGCAATAAGCCTTCTTTTATTGTAAACGAAAAGACTAAAATTGAAATTTTAGATGAAAAACAATATGTTTCTCGAGGTGCTTATAAATTACTTGGTGCGGTTGAAAAATTTAATCTTGATTTTAATGAAAAAATAGTTCTTGATTTGGGAGCATCAACGGGAGGATTCACTCAAGTTGCTTTAGAAAAAGGAGCAAAAAAGGTTTATGCGGTCGATATAGGAAAGAGTGAATTGCACAAACTTTTAAAGTCAGATAAAAGGGTTGTTGATTTGCCTAATACAGATGTTCGAAACTTAAATAAAGCAGAAGTAGGAGATTTTGACATACTGATAGGAGATTTATCTTTTATCTCTTTGACAAAGGTTTTGCCTTATTTATTTAATGAATTTGGAAAAATCAAAGAAGGATTTTTGTTATTTAAACCACAATTTGAATGTGGGAAAGATATTGCTAAGAAATACAAGGGAATTATCAAAAATAAAGATATTCACATCAAAATTTTAAATAATTTTGTGAATTTTGTTGAAAATTTAGGTAATTTTATAAGTGATATAGATTTTTCTCCTATAAAAGGCGGGGATGGGAATATTGAATATCTTATATATTTTAACGAAAATACTACTAAAAATTATAATATTGAAGAAGTTATAGA
>CALWCW010000040.1 GCA_944376495.1 uncultured Clostridia bacterium
TATTTATTGTTATTTCTCCTATTCCTAAACCTGATTTTGTTCTTGTAGATAAAATGTTAATATATTGTGCTTTGAATGATGTCGAACCATTGATTGTTATCAATAAAAAAGAAATTGCAGATGATGAATTTATTGAAAATGTCAAGGAAGATTATAAATTTTATAATATTTTATTAGCCTCTGCCAAAGAAAACGATGTTGAACAAATTATTGACTCTATTGATGGTATATGTGCGTTTGCTGGTCAAAGTGCAGTTGGAAAATCTTCAATTATAAATTCGATTTTTTCCGAAAATATTGCTTTAATAGGTGATTTATCTAAAAAAATTGAAAGAGGAAAACAAACCACAAGAATTGTAGAACTTTTTAAAATTAATAATGGCTACATTGCGGACACTGCAGGGTTTTCTATGTTAGATTTAAACATGGTTTCTTCGCTAGAAAAGCGAGAACTATCTTCTTATTATCCAGATTTTTTAACAGGAAGGCAGTTGTGTAAATATCGCTCTTGTCTTCATCAAAATGGTGAGTGTGGAGTGATTCAACTTGTCAGCGAGGGAAAAATTTCTCAAAGGCGATATCAAAATTATTTAAAAATTTTAAGTGAACTTAAAGATTAAATTTCTAAAAGGTTTTAATGTTTTTGAGTGAGAAAAGTAAGAGTGTTGTTTAAGTTTTAAGGTATAGATTGTCAATGTAAAAAACATTAAATGTCAAAGAAATATATTTATGTCATATCAATACGGCACTTAAAAGATATTTTCTCATATGAGAAAATATGCAAACAAAAGTTTGCTTTTTGTTCACTTCGTGAACAAAACTTTTAAGTGCCGAGTCAAAAAAAACATAAAACGAATATAAAAAATTTTATTTATTTTTTAAAATATGATAAACTAGAAATAGAAGAAGGAGAGCATATGAAACGTCAAGTATATATTTCAGTATCAACAGACCCAATAAAAGAATATCAAATGATATGTGAATATGCAAAAGAGATGCAAAACTATGCAGATTTTTTACATTGTGATATAATGGATGGGAAATTTGTGGAAGGGCGAACATATGACAGCCAACTAGTTTCAAATATTAATCAAAATAGTTTGATTATGTTAGACGTGCATTTAATGTGTGATGAACCATTGAAACTTATAGATGAATATATTAAAGCGGGTGCAAATATTATAACTGTTCATTATGAAGCATTTAAAAATAAAAATGACATAATGGTTGCTCTTGAAAAAATTAAAGAAGGAAAGGCTTTGGCTGGACTTGCTATCAATCCCGAAACCTCTGTAAATGAAATAAAAGTATATATACATGATTTTGATATAATAATGGTTATGAGCGTAGAGCCCGGTGCAAGTGGACAAAAATTCATTGCAGGGAGTGAAAAGAAAGTTGCTCAATTAAATGAAATAAGAGAAAACAATAATTTTAAATATAAGATTGAGATTGATGGAGGAATAAATGCAACCAACGTAAAGGACGTTATTTCTGCAGGTGCTGATATTATTGTAAGCGGGAATTTTGTATATAAATCAAACAACCGCCAAGAAGCAATAACACTTTTAAAAGGATAAAATAAACTTATAAATGGGAAAGAATATAAAAAACTGCTTTGAAATTTTCAAAAGTAGTTTTTTTGATGTTAAATTAATTAAAATAAATAAGAATCTTTTAAATATTGTTAAAAATTAAAGTATTACTACATTACCACATAGAACATCATAGTAGGAAAATGTTTGAAGTTGACTATTTTGTTCTTTTACGATAACGGTAAAGACACTAGGATAGACATCTTGGATTACGCCATTGATAGTGTCAAATTTTTTTCTACCTCTATTGACATTCATTTCCACCTCTTCACCTTTTAAAGACAATATTTTTCTTTTAATATCATCAATATTCATTCCAACCTTACGCATAATAAACTCCTTTTTGCTTTAATTTAAGAAAATAAAATATTTCCAATTTAATTTTTGACAAATCTCAAAAATTTTAAACATATTTGTAATATTTGAATTTTTTGTGCGTAATATATCTTGTAAATTTGGTTTTGGAGGGGTTATGGCGTTTGAAGAAAATAATTTTTATGTAGCAAGAAAATATGAACTTGCAAAAAGCGATTTTACGGTAGAATGTAATGTTTCTGCTGGAGTAAATGTTGCAAAAATATTATCTGTTTCAGTAGATAGTTGTGTTGAAAGTTATGAATTGCTCAATGGAGTAATCAATTATTCTGGAGTTATAGACACTAAAATAATTGTAATGAGTGATGACGGGCAGTTGAATACTGTTTGCTCGACATGTCCTTTCTCCTCAAAATTTGAAGGTGAAGAATTGCAGACAGGACAAACGGCTCATATTCATTTAAAAATAATGGACTATAATGTTGAAAGCGTAAGCGGAGATAGCATTAGGCTTTCTGTTATTTTGCAACAAAGTGGGTTTGTTTCTCAAAATAAAGAAATCAAGACAATTCGTTGTGACGATGATAATGTTTGTGCAAAAGAAGATGAGATTTCAGTAATAAAATTCATAGGCTCAGCAAGCGAGAATATTGATGTGACTAGTGAAATTAATTTAAGAGATAAAATTAAAAAACTTATATTAACTGAAAGCAAAACTGTTGTTAAAAATGTTGAGGCAGGTGTAAATTTTGTTACAATCAGCGGTGATGTAGCAACCAGAGTTCTGTTTTTGAATGAAAATGATAAGTTTGAAAATGGGTATGTTTATGATAGTTTTAAAGAAGAAATCGAACTTGAAAATGTCACAAGAGAAAGTTTTGTTCAAGGTCATGCTTATGTAAAACAAGATGCTGTGACTACAGAGATTGTAGAAGATGAAAAAGGCGGTAAAATTGTTATAAAAGTTCCTATTAAACTTATAGTTGAGGCATTTCAAGAAGAAAAAGTAAGTGTTATTCAAGATTTATACAGCGTGAAAAATGAAATTAATGTGACGACAGAATCTTTTGAAATGACAAATATTTGCACTATGGAAATGGTTGAAGGAAAAATTGAGGGGAATTTATCTCTCGACGAAGATAAACCAAGAGTAGATAAAATATTGTTTTATGGCGGTAATCATGTTGCTATCACTAATAGTTATATAAAAGATGGTGAAGTATTTGTTGAAGGAATTGCTAAAACAACAGTTGTTTATTTGAATGATGAAGATAACTCTTTATATAGCGCACAAATTGACGTTCCATTCACTCTTTCAGAAAAAACAGATTGGAGTGGAGAGGGAATTTTGACCGTAGATGCCATTGTATGCGATGTTGATGTTGCGGTGAAAAAGGGGAGAGACCTTTTCTATGATGCGAAAGTTAAAGCCTGTGTAAATTATTGCTATAATGTAAATTGCGGAATAATCTCTGAAGCAACTAATGGTGAGGAATACCCAGAAAGAGATTATGCAATGGAAGTTGTGTTTGCTGGAGCAGGAGAACAACTTTGGGAAATTGCTAAAAAGACAAGAGTGAAACAAGAACAAATTACTTTGCAAAATCCAGAATTGACTTTCCCTCTAGTTGACGATTCCTCATTAATTCTTTATTACCAAAAAGCAAATTAAATAATATCATTAAAAAAGATATATCAAAAATAGACTGATATATCTTTTTTGTTATATAATTGACTTTAGATTTTAATAATTTTTTATTGTTGTTTAGTTAAAAAGAAATTTTACAATCTTTTTTTCAATTAAAG
>CALWCW010000041.1 GCA_944376495.1 uncultured Clostridia bacterium
TGGCATAAGGGAATTAAGTCGAGGTAAATTAACAGAAGCTGTAAAAAAATCACTTAGTCAACCTGTATTAATAGTTAAAAATAATAAAATTCAATGCGTAATGATTGAATATGAAGAATATTTAAAATTACTTAAGGAGAATAAAAATGAAGAAAAGTAAATTTACATTCGTTGATTTGTTTGCGGGGATTGGAGGATTTCATCAAGCTTTAAAATATTTAGGTGGGGAATGTGTAATGGCATCTGAAATAGACAAAAATTGTGTAGAAGTTTACAAAACGAATTTTCCAAATACAAAAATCATTGGTGATATAAAAACAAATTGGAAAGAATTGCCACAATTTGATATGTTATGTGGAGGATTTCCTTGTCAACCTTTTAGTAAAGCAGGAAAACAAAATGGGTTTAAAGATAAAAATCGTGGAAATTTGTTTGATTATATAATTGAGATACTTAAAGTACACAAAGAATGTAAATTTATTTTGTTAGAAAATGTGAGCAATTTATCTACTGGCAATTCGAAAGAATGGTGGAGTGAAATCCAACTAAAACTTCAAAGTTTAAATTTTTATGTTACTGACGAACCAATAGTATTATCACCCTGTCAATTTGGAATTCCTCAAATAAGAGAAAGAGTATACATTATGGGTATACGTAGGGATATAAGGGATGAACTAAAATTAACAAACCATTATATTCATAAAGAGGATTTAGGATTTCAGCATTTACAAAGACCGATAGAATGTTTAAAGTTAGGAAGTGCTTGGGAAATATTAGAACAAAATAATTCAATTGATGACAAATATTATTTAAATGATGAGCAAACTCAAATTTTAGATATATGGGATGAATTTCGAGCAGGAGTTAATTATAAAACTATTGGAGTTCCTATTTGGTTAGAATATTTTGGATATGGTAAAGATGACCAAACATTTATGAATACCAAAGATTATCAAGGAGTTTATTATAAAGAACTTCCCGATTGGAAAAAAAGATTTGTTGATAAGAATCGAAAATTTTATTTGGAAAATAAAGATTTTATCGATAAATGGATAGTAAAATATGATATGTTATCCAAAAATTCTGTTTATAAAAAATTTGAGTGGAACTGTGGAACAGATTGCAAATATTTAAAAGACACCATAATACAATTTAGGCATTCAGGTATAAGAGCAAAAAGACCGACATATTTCCCAACTTTAGTTGCTATTAATAACACTCCTATAATATGGGATAAAGTAAAACAAAAATATAGAAAAATTACGCCTAGAGAGGCTGCTAATCTTCAAAGTTTTAAAAAATCTTTTAAATTTGGAAAATCAGATGAACAAACTTATAAACAATTAGGGAATGCAGTTAATGTAAAAATAATAAAAATTTTAGCTAAAAAACTTATTGGTTTTGCTAAGAACAATTGGGAGGATCAATAAATATGAGACAAGAAAAAATTAACATTAGACCAACAACTGGTGTTTATGCAACATACAAAAATTTAAGATATGAACCTTGGACTGCATTGGCGGAGTTTATAGATAACTCAACCCAAAGTTATTTTGATCATAAAAGTGAATTAAAGAATTTGGAAGATTTTAAGAAACTAACTATAGAAATAAGTTACTGCACAGATGACAATGGAGAAGATGTTTTAACCATTAAAGACAATGCATATGGCATGGAATCGGATGATTTTTATAGAGCAATTGTTTTAGATAAGCCACCAATCATAACAACAGGTAGAAATGAGTTTGGAATGGGATTAAAAACAGCTGCTTGTTGGTTTGGTTCGTATTGGACTGTTATTTCTTCGCGCTATGGATCTGAATATGAATATAGGGCAAGTGTAGATGTAAAAGAACTAAGTTTAACAAAAGAAGATTCTATCAATCAGGATATTAATGAAGTGTCGAAAGATTCACATTATACAATTATAGAAATACGAAATCTTAATAAAAAAATAACAGGTTCTAGAACCATTGGAAAAGTTAAAACATTTCTAAGTAGTATTTATAGGCAAGATATAAGAAATCATGAACTTGATTTATATTATAATGGTGAAATTTTAACTTTTGAAGATCCTGAAATTTATATTGATGCTGAAGAAAATAATAAACTTTGGAAAGAAGAAATTGAATTTAATATTGATCACAAGGGAAAAAAATTAGTTACACGAGGCTTTATTGCAATAAGGAAAAAAGCAAGTGTCTCTGGTGCAGGGCTTACATTGTTAAGAAGAGGGAGAGTCATTATTGGTGGTGCAGAAGAAAATTATCGTCCTAAAGAACTCTTTGGCGATTCTAACTCGTTTGCATATCAAAGAGTTTTTGGAGAGTTACATATGGATAACTGGCCCGTTACTCAAGCAAAAGATAACTTTGATTGGAATGACGAGGCTTTAGAAGAAAAGTTCATAGAAGCGTTGAAACCTCTTATTAAACCATTTAAAGAAAAAGCTGAAGATATTCGTGTTAGAAAGACTACTAGTCAAAAACAAGTTGTAGTAGATGCTATAGAAAATTTAAAATCATTTGGAATTATAGATGATTCTACAATAGAATTCACAGATCTTCCTCAAACATCAACTATTAAAGAAAGCAACAGCGAAAATATAGAGAAAGAAAAAGAAGAAACGTTAGTTTCAGTCAAACATGGAGATACTTCTATCCAGTTTAACGAAACAGCAATTTCACATATTTCAATTGTTAGAGGAAACAACAAATATAATTTGGACCTAGAATATAATAACAACATTTCTCAATGGTTAAGTATTTCAAGAATACATGAAGATGAAAAAACAAATGTTTATGGTGTAAAACTTAATATGACACATCCATTTTTCTACAAATTAACAAATAATAAAGATTTTATAGATATAATGACACGTTTTGTTTTATGTATGGTAATTGCGGAAGTTGAAGCTGGTTTAACTTCTACTGATGATGGAAAAGTTGAAGTTGATCTAATTAGGTTAAAAATGAATAAATTGCTTGAAGAATATTGTAATATTAAGTAAGGAGAATGTATGATAAAACAAATTGAAATTATTCCAATGGAAACTCATGGATCATTAGAACCTATCATATCGGATGGAATGTTTATACAAACAGTGTCTAATTATATGGAAAAGAATGATTTTCCAATTAGTTCTATTGAAAGTATAATTCAAAATAGTGTTGAAATTTTCTCAAACTGTGTAAAACCATATCAAGATTTTAATTCAAACACAGGTATCATTATAGGTAAAGTACAGAGTGGGAAGACTTCCAACTTTATTTCTTTAATGGCACTATCATTTGATAATGGATATAAAATAGCAATAGTCTTAGGTGGAAATAAAAATATTTTACTAGATCAAAATAAGCAAAGAATTAAAGATTCATTTGAATTAGATTCTGACAAATTAGTTGTATTGGATACAAACACAAACATTGATATTATAGATGAGAAGAATGTAGAACGATTTATTAAAAGAGGAATAAAAGTTGTTATTGTTGGTTTAAAACATAATAAGCATATAGATAAAATAGCAGAAGTGTTTACTTCTTTATATTTACAACAACAACCAACGCTTATTATTGATGACGAAGGAGATCAGGCGACGTTAAACACTAAGAAGTATTCAAAGACATCAGCGTTTCCAAGTGCAATTTATAACTCCGTTAATAAGTTAAAACAAACACTAAAAAAACATACTTTTGTATCTGTGACAGCTACCCCACAAGCAAATATGCTGTTAGATAGTTTTGATGTTTTATCCCCAGATTTTGGCTGTTTAGTAGAACCCAGTTCAGAATATTGTGGATTGGCTGAATTTCACAGTTCAATAAATGAAGATAAATATGTAAAAGTAATAAAAGAAGATGAACCTAGTATATTTGAAGTACCGGGATTGCCTGAAAGTTATTATATTTCGATGGCAATGTTTTTTGTTTCTAATGGAATAAGAAAATATCGTGGTGATTATGGAAATCATGCATTGCTTTTCCATCCTAGCGTTCAGATGACAGGACACGAAATAGTAAAAGAAAAAGTACAATCTCTTTTGGATCAATGGCAACAAAGAGTAGAAATGTCTACCGATATAGCTTTCGAAAAATTAAGGAAAATTTTAAAACAAGCTTACCACTTATACAAGGATGATGGTGTAATTTTGCCTACATATGAAGAACTTGAACCATTTGTTATTGATTCAATACAAGGTTGCTCAAGTGTAATGGTTTGTAATAGTAATACTGATGCTAGTGAAAACTCTAAATACTACAAAACAAATATATTTGTAGGTGGAAATATGGTTGAAAGAGGCTTGACTATTAAAGGTTTGGCTATAACATATTTGATAAGAAGAGCAAAGGGAAAAAGTAATATAGACAATACAGAACAAAGGGCTCGATGGTTTGGATATAAAAGAAAGTATCTAGATATTTGTAGAGTTTTTACAACAAATCAAATTAAAAAAGATTTTCATGACATTTATGAACATGATGAATCTTTATGGGATACAATTCAAAAAAATTTAAATGCTGGTAAAAGTTTTAAAGATATTCCTAGAATTTTTAAAAACAATAGCAATCTTTTAAGATTGACTCGACCAAATGTTGCCAGAGAAGAACGAATGGATTATGTTCAAATTAGAGAACAGAATTCAATTATTTTAGACGAGAAAATTGCTAAATATAATAGAAATTTACTAGAAAATATTAAAAAGGATAAACCCGAGAATATCCATTTAAGATCATATGGAAACCATAATCATTTATTTATTGAAAATTTGGCTTATAGGTATGTTTTAGAAAATTTATTACTGAAATATAAATATCCTGTAAAATGCAATTTCGATAAAGAATTTTTTGAAAATTTACAAGTTGTTTTTGAACAGTTAAATTTAAAACCACTTATTGATATAGTAATTATGCGATATGACAACATGGATATTGGTTTACGTTCAATTAGCAGCAATGGAACAATTGAATCTGGGTTGATGATTGGTTATAGTACCAATTATCAAGGAGATAGAAAACTTCCAGACAAAAAACCTAATTCCATTCAATTACAAGTTCATATGATTAAACCAAAGAATTCAACCGAAAATTATTTTTCTCCTTGTTTTGCATTTTATTTACCTCCTCAATTATGTGATGAAATATCTCAATATGTAACAAGAAAAAAGGAGGATAAATAATATGATAGAAAAAATAATAGAAAAACTAAACCTTTTAAAAAATAATAATCAAAAGGGTTATAGATGTTTTCAAGAAAAAGATCATTATTATGGACTAGATAAAGAAGGAAATATCGTTTTCTTAATACAATCAAATAATCTTAAACCTGTTATAATGCAAGAAACTAAACATTTAATGCTAATCAAAAATTTAAAGTGTTTATTATCAATAGATGGCAAAGAAAATAAAGGTTATTTTGACATAATCATTTGCATGTCTAAAGATTGTGGACATATTCGTGCATTTGTAGAATTAACTAATATGTTTGAAAATAATAATCCAGACTTATCAATTACAGATTATTTTTTGTATTTGAAAGATCTATTTACACATAGACAAAAAATATCCGCAAGAGAACTTCAAGGAATTTATTCTGAGTTATTATTTATGCACTATATATATGGGAAAGGTGTGGATTTATATAGATATTGGCAATCTACTGATAGAATGAAGTTTGATTTTTCGATCAATGATACAAAGAAAATTGAGGTTAAATCGACTATTGGAGAAAATAGAGTTCATAAATTTAGACACGAACAATTAGTTACGGACATATTTGATATTTGGATTGTATCTATTCTTTTAAGAAAAGATGATAAAGGATTGTCTTTATATGAACTGGCAAATATTGTAAAACAGGAATGTGGTCACAATCTTAAAGTTTTGGCTTATATTCAAAATTTGTTATTAAATTATCCTATAGAAGATTTAAAGTCAATGAAATTTAATAAAGCATATACTATTGAAAACATTGCATTATATAAAGCCATTGATGTCCCAAAGTTTCAGGGTAGACAACCAAATGGTGTAAGCAATACAGAGTATGATTCGGATTTAAATAATATCTCTAATAGAGCCATTGAAGAATTTTTTGAATGGTTAAAATAAAAATTTCATATTAAATATTGTAGTTTATAGTAAGCAGACATTAAATATTTTAAGAAAAGTATTGTACTAGATTTAAGCATAGAATATTCAAGTTATATTAAAAAAACAAAATTATTATTTTTAGTGCTATAGAAAAGGAATATATAAAATTAAGTAAAAATTATAAATAATGTATAAAATTTATTTTAAATAAATATTTTAAGACGACTTTAATAAGTCGTTTTTTTTATTAATAAAGTAGTTTTATTGTGTTTAGTTTATTTTTTATTATAGTAATTTGTTTATTTTTGTCGCGTGTTCAAATGGTGAACACGCGATATTTTTATAATATAGTTGAAAAAGTTTAAAAAATATTTTTCGCTGGGTCAAATGGTGAGCCAGCGGAAGTTTTAGAATTAAGTTAGAATTATCAAAAAGTTTTCTCGCTGTATCAAATGGTGATACAGCGACAGTAGTAAAATTTTAATGAGAAATAAAAAAAAATTTTTTTCGCTGCACACAATGGGTGTGCTGCGAGAATTGTAAGATTAATGTGAAAATATTTTTCCGTTTGATCAAACGGTGGTCAAGCGACAATGAAATAATAGAGAGGAAAGGATAAAAATATTCCCCGCATTATCAAATGGTGATAATGCGACTATGTAAAAATATATATGATAAGTTTAAAAACTTTTCCCGCAGGGACAAATGTTGTCCACGCGAGAATGGTAAATTTATTTTAAAAGGAGGTGTGAAATGTAAAATGAAAACTAAAAAAAACAAATAAAAATTAAAAGGAGAATAAAATGAAAAAGATTGATACGAGTAAACTTATGGAAGTAAAGCTTAGGATTTACAGTTATGGAACAATTGAAAGGTTGAGTAAATGTTTTGAAAAGCATAGGGCAGATTTTAGAAACAAAAACGAATTTCTTGTTCATGTTATTACAAATGGTTTGGATACTTTAGAATTGCAAGATGAAAATTTTAAAGATTACTATCAAAAAATGGAGAGTATATCAGAAAAGATAACTCACTTTGAAAATCATTTGTCTGCTAAAGAAGATATGTATATTCAAGATTTGAAAATGATAAATGTTCAACAAACATTGATAGAAAAATTATTGTCAAGAATATACAATTTGGTTCTTGCTCATGATGATGAAAGAATATTGCAGGCAAGATATGTTGAAGCCGGAATGTATGACAGATTGCCAGAAGGTTTACAGGAATTAAAAAATGAATATTTAAAGGCAATTGGGATAGAAGAAGATAAAAATGATGACTGAAATAGATAAATTTATTAGAAGCAGGATAAGGAATGGGGATATTTTCAAAAATCATGCTCGTTTTTGCTTGTAAAATAAAGCATTTTACTGGGGCAAAATAAAAACTCGCAGAATCAAAATTGATCCATTCCCCTTATGCGACAAACGTGATGCCCGTTTTCGTTATTTATTAAGAATTTAACAAACAAAAGGAGTAAAAATGAAGAAAATAAAATATGCTAAAAACATACAAAGTATAAATCTTAAAACAAATAAAGAAAGAAAAGGACAAGCCAAATTTTATCCGTCAGTGACCAAA
>CALWCW010000042.1 GCA_944376495.1 uncultured Clostridia bacterium
CCTGAAAAATATCCAACATTGACAATAAGAGTTTCTGGTTATGCGGTTAATTTCAATAAACTTTCACGTGCTCATCAAGAAGAAGTTATCGCAAGAACTTTTCATGAAAGCATTAAAAAACCTTTGAAATAAAAAAATTAATTAAATAAGATAAAAGAACATTTAACATAATTAAATTTTAAGTGTTCTTTTTTTATAATTTTATCCCTATAATAACGATTTAAAATTTATTATAATCTCATAGTTTAAACTATAAAATAGCAAAAAATGATTAAATAAGACACTATTCTACTTGTTATGACATATTAAATAAATTGTATATATAGATTGGTATTGACAATAAAAAGAAACTATGTTAGAATTAAAAAGGATTGAAAAGGAGATATAATGAGTAATAATATGATTGAGGCAAAAGATGTTTTTAAAGTTAATGAAGGTCAAACAATTATAATAAAATCAACTCGCTGCAAAGAATCTTTTTGTATGGGGATGGTTAATGGGAATCCCATTTATGATATAAACTTGTCAACTGATTTAAACATTGTAAAAAGAGAATGCGAAAAGGCAGGGTTCCCTAACGATTTTATATTAACTTCAACTGACGGGAAGAAGGGAAGATGTGTTTATATTATACCAGAAAGTTCAACAAAAGGAATTGCTTTGGCTATAGAAGAAATTGAAAGAGATGGCAAACATCAAATTATGTTATCTAGAGTTCGAGTTAATCACTTTGAACCAAATAAGAGTCAATCTAGGTTTATTGAACAAGAAATGCTCTAAATTAAATTTTGAAGTCTTAAAAAAAGTTAAGACAAAAATTAAATCAAATTTTTAAAAAGTTTTGAGTATAAATAACACAAAATAATTTATTTTTATGAAAAGATAAAAAATCTATTAAATAGAATTGACAATTTATTAAAAATCTAATAAAATAGTAATATCCATAAAGAGTGTGCGAGGGACAGCCCCGTTGACCACACAGCAACCTAGCAAATTGCAAAGGTGCTAAAGGCTGACCGATGGGAAATAAAAATAATTGACCTCATCGGTGACGATGGGGTTTTCTTTTACTCTCTTTATTGGAAAAATAAGGAGAGATATTATGAAAAACAAAATTATTGAGCATATTCCACATTCAAGTTTGAAATTGCCGAGAATTTTTAAAAAGCAAAGAAAACTGATATCAAACGAAGAAATTAATAATTTCAATTATGCAATGACGGACTTATTGACAGATAAATTATTTTCTTTTAGAAAATGGACTCATGTTCGAGCAAAAATTTCAAGAATAGTTTGTGACAGCGAAAAATTTTTAGACGACAAGCAAGAGATTATGTCAAAATTTGGAATGGGAGCAATATACACAAAAACCAACAAGGGTATAATTATGCTTTATCCAAGTGAAGAATACAAAAAGAAGATAATAAAAAATTTTTATATGCCGCATCATCAAAAACTTGATAGGGTTGTATCAAGAAATTTGACTAAACATAAAACTATATTAGTTGATTGTCATTCATTTTCAAAGGAAATCATAATGACAAGAGATGATAAAAGTAAGTTACCTGATATTTGTATTGGAATAAATGAATTTTATTCAAGTCAAAAACTATTAGATTTTACAACGGACTATTTTAAAAGTTTTGGATTCAATGTTTCTATAAACAATCCATACAGCGGGTCAATGATTCCTGATTTTCTTTTAAATCAGAATAAAGACAACTTTTATTCCATAATGCTTGAAATCAATAGAGATTTATATTTTCCAAATATAGAAGCAATACATTTACAAGACAAGAATTATAAAGAATGTAACGAATGCGACATTAATAATGAGAAAATAAATAATAAATATAATAAAAATAAAATTAAATATTATAAATATAAAAAAATAATTATTAAAAGTGAAAAATTTAAAAAAATAAAAGAAATTATTTATAATTATTTAAATTTTATTTCAAAAATGGAGGATTTATGAAACAAATTTTTACAAGTGAAAGTGTTAATATCGGACATCCTGATAAAACGTGCGACTTTATTGCAGATGCCTTTTTAGATGAAGCATTATCTCAAGATGCCTTAAGTCAAATGGCGGTTGAATGTTCAATTAAAAATGACAAACTTTTTATCTATGGAGAAGCAACTACGAATGCGAAAATTGAATATGAAGACATTGCAAAATCAATATTGAAAGATATTGGTTACACAAACGATTGGGAAATAATAAAAGAAATAAGCGGGCAAAGTCAGGACATTGCTCAAGCCGTTTTAAAAAAGAAGTTATGTGCAAACGACCAAGGTATGATGTTTGGTTACGCCACAAATGAAACAAAACAATTTATGCCGCTTCCAATTTTAATCGCACATAAACTAATGGAGAATTATGAAAAATTCAGAAAAAGCAATAACAATTACTTTGCAGATGCAAAATGCCAAGTTTCAGTAGAATATGAGGGCAGAGTGCCAAAAGAAATAACTACGATAGTTATTAGCGTATCACACTCTGAAAGCATATCACAGAATGACATAAAACAGCAGATAGAAAGGTTAGTTAAGACCGAAATTGAAAATTTACTTCACGGAGAACATAAGATATGCGAAAATGTAGAAAGCAAAAATATGCAAATTTTGGTTAATCCAAGTGGAAGATTTACAATTTGGGGTTCGTTTGGTGATAGTGGTTGCACGGGAAGAAAAATTGTTGTTGATAGTTATGGCGGAAAAGCAAGAGTTGGAGGAGGATGTTTTAGTTCAAAAAATGCAACAAAGGTTGATAGGTCTGGGGCTTATTATGCAAGATATGTTGCAAAAAACATTGTAGCTCACGGGTTTGCAGACGAATGTGAGATTGAGGTAAGTTATGCGATTGGGTTGTCACAACCAATTTCAATTTATGTTGACTATAAGGGAACAAATAAAATTTCTCAAGAAAGAATTGAAAAGATAATTCATGATAATTTTAATTTTGAACTTGATAATATAATTAAAGAACTTGATTTGTTAAAGCCAATATATAAAAAAACCGCCTGTTATGGACATTTTGGGAGAGATGAATTTCCATGGGAAAAGATTAAAACTTTGAAATTATGAAGTATGGGATGTTATTAAAGGAAGTAATAGCCATTATCCATAGAACTAATGATAATGATGACAAATTGGTGGTTATGGAAAAGAGGAGAAATTACACAGATGAACAGATTAGAAGTTTAACAGAATTTCAAGAACAATGGTTTGAATCTGTTATTATTAGAAAAGAATAATAAATATATAAGAATAAGAGAATATGATGAACTGTGCGAGAATGGTGAAGAATATTTATCTAATTTAGAAGATAAAATAATTTAATTTTTTATAACTTGAAAAGAACTAAAAAGTCTAAAAAAGAGTATATTTTAGAGGCGAACTTTTGAAATTTACTTCAATTAAATATACTCTTTTTTTGTTAAAAATGATTATTTTTATAATAATTTTTTGAAAATTAAATAAAAATAAAACTTAAAAAATTAAATAGAATTAATAGTAAGAAAAATAAGAATTAAAATAAATAATAAAATAAATAATAATTAAATTAAATAAAATTAAATTTAAAAATCAAAATATATAATTTTATAATGATTGTTCATTTATTGAATTGTTGATAATTTTTACTTGACCATCCGAAATCTTATATATATCGCCATACATAGTTATTTTTCCGTCATCTTCTATTAGAATGTATGCTCCATTTTTTAGCCCAACAAAATCGCACTCTCTAGAGGCGGGAAGAATAAAGTCGTTTACAATATCAATTTCTTCGCATTTTGTTTGATAACTATTAGTGTCGCCATCAAAATGAGGTATAATTGATTCATCATAAAAACCAAGACCTTCAAACCATCTTTGTTCGTCTAATTCAATAAGTTCTTCAGGAAAATTAAAGACTTTTTTGCAAAGGTTCATAGTCCCTGCAGATACCCCGATAACAACACCTTTGTAGTCTTGAAGGATTTTATTTAATTTTATTTCATTAAAAAATTCGTTTTGGCAAGATATTTTACCACCGCTTAAAATTATTATATCAGCATTTTTTAATATTGATTCTGCATTTTTCTTATTGCGATCATCTAAAACAATTTTCTCTGAAAAATTAAATCCTGTTTTTTCAAAACTTTCAAAGGTTAATTTTGCATACATGTCATTATTCTCAAAATTTTGTGGATTGTTTGAAATGTTAACAATTCTATTTGTTCTAGATAGGCATCTTTTAATGTTGTCCAAAATTTGATTTTCATTGTCTAGTGGAATAGAATATCTAATTCCGTTTTCATCTTTTATTACTGTTTTTAGTTTGCTGGTTAAAAATAAGTTCATAAAGTCCTCCTATAGAAAATTATACCATATGCATTCCTAATTTGCAATACAATTTCTATATTATATCGGGTTGAAAAGATTGACAAAAACAATACAAAAGAATTGATGTTGAAGTAAATTACTTTTAATCTTATAAATTTACTGACAAAATTGACAAGAGAATTAAACAAAATGTAAAAGGGAAAGAATAAAATCTTTCCTATTTTTTGTTTTTTGTGTCTAAAATGTGACCAAAAATAAAAATACACTATATATAGCACTTAAATTACGAATATAACTACTATATATAGTGTATTATGATTATGGCAGGGGTGGAAGGAATCGAACCCTCCTCTGGAGTTTTGGAGACTCTCATTCTACCGATGAACTACACCCCTATGTAACAAGTATATTTTACTATATTTGTTTAAATAAGTCAATGATTTTTTCAATTTTGTTTTAATCATTGTTTGACTAAAATGAGGAGAAGTGATAAAATATTATTATGCTTGAATTAAGGTTATGCGTCAATAAAATCTGTTAACTTAAAATTCTATTCAATGTAATCTTTATAAATTATTTCTTATGTAAAATTTTGTAAAGTCAATAATGAAAGGAGGATTTATGATAACAAAAACAATAGGTCAATATTTAGATGCAAATGTTCATATCTATGAGAAAAATGGCGAGGTTCTTATTATAGATTGTGGAGCAAGTGTTAATAAAGTAAAAGAGTTGGTGGGAAGCAATAAGGTCATTGGAATTTTGTTAACGCATGGTCACTTTGACCATTCTTGTTATTGTTTAGAATACTCAAAAGAGTTTGGCGTGAAGATTTATGCCAATGAAAATATAGTTAAAACGTTATCTAGTGGTGATGCAATTTATAGCGAAGATAAATCAACCATTAATGATTTTTCAAATTTTGTTTTTCTATCGGGTGATGGTAAGATAGAAATAGGAAATTTTATTGTTAGTTATTATCACAGTCCTGGTCATAGCATATGTTGTGAATGTTATTTAATTGATGGGAATTTGTTTGCAGGAGATGTGCTTTTTGATAGAAGTATTGGAAGAACAGACCTTATTAATTCAGATAAAAATCAAATGTATGATTCTCTTTGCAAATTAGAAAACGTGGTTTTTGACACAGTTTACAGCGGACACGGAGATGAAAACAATTATGCTCAACAGATGAAGAATATAAAAGTTTATAAAAGATTTTTGACAAGATAAAATATTTTTAAATTAAGAATTTCAAAAATATGAAAATAAAAAATATAAATAATTAGGTATAGATTATATTACAAAAATAAAAGTCGCTAGCAAAAAGGCATAAACCTTTAGTCAGAGACTTTTTGTTGTTAGAGTCAATAAAAATATAATTATTTTTTAGAAAGGCAATAAATTTACGTTAGATGGCAATATTGATTTTATTTAGTGATCATCCTTTTTTATACTTATAATATTTGCATTCTTAATTTCTTCGCTTAAATCTGTGCAAGTTATGATGGTTTGCGTCTTGGATGTAAACTTTAATAGTTTTTTTCTTCTATCTTGGTCGAGTTCGCTAAAAACATCATCTAGAAGAAGGATTGGATATTCACCAATTCTATTTTTAATTATTTCCAGTTCTGCGAGTTTCATAGATAGAGCAACTGTTCTTTGCTGTCCTTGAGAACCATAATCTTTCACTTCTATACCATTCAAATATATATCAAGGTCATCACGATGAACTCCGACAGAGGTATAGCCTAGTTTAAAGTCCTTTTCTAAATTTTTTTGAAGGTATTTAAACATATTTTTAGCATAATCACTATCAAAACTGCTTTTATAAACAATTTCAATTTCTTCTTTACCGCTAGAAATGTATTGATGAGCAAGTTTTGCAAAAGGAGATAATTCTTCAATAAATATTTTTCTTTCTGTTGCTATTTTTTCTGCAAGTTCCGATAAGGCTCTATCCCAAATCTCAATAGTGTCTTTAATTACATTAATGTCGTTACTGCTTTTTAAAAGTTTGTTTCGGTTTGCAAGAACTTTTTCATACCTACCAATGAGATAAAAATAACGTTTATTTGTTTGAGAGATGTCAATGTTCATAAATCGTCTTCGTTCTTCAGGACTTTCTTTTACAAGTTTTAATTCATCTGGTGAAAAAAACACTGCATTAGCACAACCCATTAATTCTCCGATTTTTTTTATTGAAATTCCATCTATTTTTATAGTTTTTTTATGAATTTTATCAAAAAATAGTTCAATTTCCACCTCTCTAAACCTTTTTGCTATTTCGGCTCTAATATAACCATGTTCGCTTTGCAAGTTGATGACTTCTTTTTCCTTGCTGGTTTTAAAACTTTTTCCAATTATAGCAAAAAATATGGCTTCAAGAGCATTAGTTTTCCCTTGAGCATTTTTACCAACTAATATATTAAGTCCATCGCTAAATAAAAATTCTTTGTTTTTATAACTTCTAAAATCTTTTAAAATAAGTTTCTTTATATACATATTATTATAATATCATAAAATTTAAAATTTTACTAAAAAATCTTTAAATAATTGATAAAAATATACAAATTATGTATAATAATCTTATGAGAGGTTTTTGTATTAAATTGATATAAAAATCAATTAAAAGGAGGGGTTATGAAAACTAAAAGTTTGAAAACATCTTTATCAATAATTGCAATTGCTTTTATAGTTCTTTTAACAGGGTTGCTTTTTGCAAGTTGCGGAAATACAGACCCACACTCTACTTATGTCTTTGAAACTGATGCTCCAGAACAAGTTACAGTAAATGAGCAAATTAATTTCAATGTAACTTTAAAGGCACAAGATATTAGAGAGGAAGGCTATGAAAAAGTTTTAATTAGACTTGAACTTGACAAAGAGGCTGGAATGGAAATTGTTGCATCAGATGGACAAGGACATGAATTTAATCTTACCGATCTTCAAACATGGGGACCAAGCACAGGGTTTGAACTTACAAAAGATTATGAGGCTACAACTCCAATTCAATTCAGAGCTACTCAAGCTGGGACATTCTCAATTACATTAAAAGTTGTTGACTTAAACAACGATGAAGCTGTTATTACTGAACAAACTGCAACAATAACAGTAGTTGACGCAAAAGCATAAAATTTTACAAATCAAATGCAAAAACTTTCTCTATAGAATCCTAATTTAGTTTGAGAAGTTTAAAAATCAATTTAATATTGATAAAATAGACTAGAAGGATTAGTAAATTTTTATTAAATAAATGTGTTTGAAAAAAAAGATTATAAAATATAGACACTGTTTGTTTAAAAAAAGAATCTCTAATGTGTAATGCCATATTGGAGATTTTTTTTATTTCTACTTGTTATAAATTAATATATTATCTATTTTATAAAAAAATTTTTGTATTAAGCAAAGATTGTTTGATAAGTTAGATACTGCTTTAATTTTAATTTTTGCTTAACATTAATTTGTCATAAAGAATTTTCATTTTCATTATCATTAAATATTTCGCTAAAGTCACTTTCAAAGTTTTTTAGAAACATTGTATCTGATATGTTGGATTTTATCATGCTTTTTATAACTTGCAGATTAATATTTTTATTTTGCACAAGCAAATCAAGGAGGTCGTAAAATAATTTTTCATTTTGGTTTTGATTATAAAAATCTTTTAATGTTCTTGACGGACTATTATTAATTTTTGCAAGATAGTTATATTTTTTTAAAAATTTTGCTGTAATCTGTCCATCTGAAAAGTTTAAACAACCTTTAATTGCTGTTATGTAGTCAAAATGAAATCGTTTAAATCCTAAAGTATTGTTTGTAGTGATATAAAAAATTTCTTCTCTCCCTTTTTCTGTTTTCATTGCATTTGCTATATCTACGACTATGAAAAATAGATTTTGTAAATCTTGAGTCGAGTTAATATAAACAATAGAAAAATCATGAGGTTTGTTAGAAAAATCATACAAACGTATTTTTTTACCATAAAGATCAGAAAAATCATTGTGATTAAATACTTTTTTCATATTATTTCTCCTGTAAAATTCAAAAAAGATATTCATTGTCCAAATAATAATTTGCATATTATTTTTTGTTTTTTATTTTTGAATGTTGTTTATTAAACATTTATCATAATTTAAATTTTTTTTATTGATGTTCAGTTTCATCATGATTGTGTTCGTGGGTATGCTCATAATCTAAAATATTATTTATTTCTTCTAGTTCACGAATATTAGCCTTTGACATTTCAATAGCCTTGCGAGAATGTTCAAGCATTGCATCAACGTATCTTTGAACATTTTTGTATTTATATTTTCCAAAACAGCCTTTAAAATCTCTAGTTTGCATAGTTGAAAATATTTTAATTAAAAATTCATTAAATTGTTGAAATTCTATGTTATTATCAATAAGTTTTAAATTTGCAGCCATATCATAAGAGTGATCTTTATCACATTTTTCACCATGAATGTTACATACACGTCCATCATCATCTTCTGAAAGATTATAGGTGTTGTCCTCTTGTGAAAGTGGACCACAAATTTTTAACCCCAAGAATTGCAAATTTGGAATAGAAGCAAACATAGGAAAAGATTGTGGACGGTTATATTCATTTTTAATATTCTCCGCAAAGAGATTGATTTCAACTGTTAGCAAAAAGTCGGTGATATAATCTTTTTGCTTTCCTGTAAATTGATGGTCCATCATAAAAGGTTGAAAATCTGACTCTTTGAATTTCATTTGAGCCCTGTCCCATTCCTTTGAATAAACTTCGTAAAAAACAGAAGTCAAATTGCAACTTGTATAAAAATCAATGTAAGCAAGTCCGTTAAGACAAATTTCTTTATTTTTTCCTGTAGCAGTTTGAAGGTCTTTTTGAAGGTCTGCCTTTAAGTTTTCAAGTTCTCCGGGGGATAAAGTCAAAATCATTGTTTCTATATCTCCAAGAGCAGAGTTTGTTTTGTTTAAAAAATTATCAGTTTTTTTAACGTGATTTTTAGCGTCATGTTTAACAGTTTTTGTGTTGTATTTGTTGCATTTTTTCAATAAATTTTTATATATAGTTTTATTATTCATATCCTTCTCCGATTATTTTAAATTTTAATTACTCAATTTTATTAAATTTCTCCTTCATTATTTTCATAGGAGGATTCATAGACAAAATCATAAAAATATTTATCAAAATCTCTTTTGTCGTTTTCGCCCCATGCGAAACCCTTTAATCGTTGATAAGCATATCCCAGCCAGTTGCGTAGTGGATTTTTTATTGATAACAATTCTTTAGGAGATACGCTTGTATATTTCATTAGGTCTAAAAGAAACCTGAAAGTATTTTTTGTCTTAAAAATATCTTGAATCTCAAAATCTTTATTTAATTTTTTAGGTAGAAAATTTTGTGTGTTTATAATGTGAAATTTAAACCCTTCACGAAAGTCAACATTTAAATATTCTTGGTCATAGGTTATTGTAAATTCAAAGCCAACCAAAGCAAACTTATTGTAGTAGTAAACTTTTCCTTTTTTTAATTCATTTAATACCTGCATTGCTTCACGCCTTCCATCTGAAGTTTTTAAGGTTTCTTTAAAATCCACAGCAAACATAGTCAAATGTTCTTTTTCTAATCCCACTGGGGTTACGCCATAATTAATACTAACAATAGTAAATGTATGAGAGATATCATTATGGTCGTTTAATTCAAAAGTGTATTGCAACAATTTTGAAAAATCAAATTTTTTAATTTTTTTTAACATTTCTTTCTCCTTAAAGATATTTATAAAAGTTTGGGTTATTCGTTTTCGTCTTCAATTTCTGGTGAGGCAGATGCTAAATATTCTTCTATTTCTTGCATAAAAAGGTGTTCATCTTTTTTTTATGCTCCTTTTTACTCCATTTCAATGTCGGTTGTTTTTATGCTGTTTAAAAATGATTTTTTAAATTCTTCATAATCTAAATCAAATTGAGAATAATCTTGATTTGTTACTTCTCTTCCTAACAATAGCCCACCAAAGAACCATTGTCTTATAGAAAATTTTAATTCATCTATAAGGGTTGGTTTTTGTTTCATAATTAGTTTTAAAAAATCTATATAATATTTTACGGCTGTTTCTGACTGCAACATTTCTTTAAAACTTTTAAATTTGTAAGAGAAATCAATATCCAAATTTAAAAATCCTTCAGACGATAGGTCAAAATTAGGATAATATTGAAAAATAATATATATTGCAATAACATCATTCAATTTTAACAATGATGAGGAAGGAAAAGTTTTATTCTTGTTGTTAATCATTTCAAAAAGTTTTTTCCGTCCTTGAGTTGTTTTTATAGAATTAGGAAAATCAACAAACGTTGCTTTTATAATTTTATTGTTTTTAATATAAGTTGTAAAAGATGTAATATCTATCATAGTTAAAGTAAGCGAGTTGCCATCACAATCTTTTACTTTCAATTTTTCTCCTATTAAATTTTTTAAAATTGTTTCATCTTCAAAAATTAAGTTCATTTGTTCTCCATTAAATATATAAATATATTTAATTATAACAGACTAATGAAAGATTGTAAATAGTTAACCTCAAAAAATTGACAAATTTATATTGAGAATTATAATATTTCTTGATAAAAGGATATATTTTTGGTATAATTAAATTTATGAGTAAAACAATTGTTGCAATTTCGACACCTTTAGGTAAAGGGGCTATTTCAATTGTGCGTATGAGCGGAGAGAATAGCCTTTCAATTGCCAAAAAGGTCTTTTCGTCAAAGAAACTTGATTATGATAAGATAATTCCAAGATTTTTATACCTTGGGAATTTTTCGCTTGAACAAAATATAAACGAGCAGTGCCTTATGGTTTATTTTAAAGCACCTTATTCTTACACAGGAGAGGACCTTGTTGAATTTCAAATTCATGGCGGAACATTGATAACTCAAAAAGTTTTAGCACGATTATTAGAAAATGGGGCTTCTATGGCTGAAGCAGGAGAGTTCACTAAACGAGCATTTGAAAACGGAAAGTTAAGTTTAGATGAAGCAGAAAGCATAATAGGGGAAATCAATGCAGAGAGCGAAGGCGAGTTGAAGGCGTCACTAGCACTGGCGGACGGAAGATTGAAAGAAAAAATAAAAAAACTTCAAAATGAACTTACCGAATCGCTAGCAGAAATTGAGGCTACTTTAGATTATCCTGAAGAAGATTTTGAAAATGGTGTCAAGGAAAAGATATTTGACGCTTTAACAAATGTTGGAAAGATTATTGACGAATTTATCAAAGACTCTAAAAACTCTAGATTTTTAAAAAATGGAATTAATATAGCCATTGTTGGAAGTCCAAACGTGGGCAAATAAAGTTTGTTAAATGCCTTAATAGGTCAAGATAGGGCAATTGTGACTGATATAGAAGGAACCACACGTGACGTTTTGACAGAAAGCATTTTTTATAAAGACTTAAGATTAAATTTTATTGACACGGCAGGCTTGAGAGAGTCCGAAGATAAAGTTGAAAAAATAGGTATTGAAAAATCAAAGGAAACGTTAAAAAGAAGTGATGTTGTTTTGTTTGTTTTGGATGGAAGCAGAAAGTTAAATGATTATGATAAAGAGATATTTGAAATTTTGAATGATAATAAAAACATTATAGTTATTATCAACAAAATGGATAAAGAAAGGGTTTTAAATTTGACTGAAGATGACTTGAAATCAAAAGATTTGATTGAAATTTCGGCTTTACAAGAGAAAAATATAGATTTAATCAAAGAAAAAATTTATTCAAAGGTGGTCAGCGAAGAGATTAATTATAGCAAAATTGTTGTTATAAATGAGCGACAAATTGAAATTTTAAATAATTGTAAAGATGTTATATCAGAAATTGAAGATGCAAAAAATCAAAGTATGGACGTTGTTGCTATGTTAATCAAAAAACTATGGAATGAACTGGGGAAGATTACAGGTGATAGCGAAAATGAACATATTATTGACCTAATCTTTTCAAAGTTCTGTTTAGGGAAATAGAAATAAAAAGTTAAAATAAATTGCAAGAATTAAATAAAAATTTTAATAAACTAAAAAAATAATAAAAAATATTAAAAATATTAAAAATATTAAAAATTTATAAAAAATAAATTAAAAAATCAAAAAAAATATAAAAATTAATAAAAAAATGAAAAATATAAAACTCATTATCTAAATAAAAAATTTTAATTTTTTTGAAAATATAATAAAAATATTTTATATTTACATTAAGATTATAAAGGGAAAACATATGGAAAAATATGACGCAGTCGTGATTGGAGCAGGGCATGCAGGGTGTGAAGCCGCTTTGGCTTTGGCAAGAACAGGAAATAAGACGTTACTTTTGACGCTGTCTTTAGATGCAGTGGCTTTTTTGGCTTGCAATCCTTCTATTGGTGGAACGGCTAAAGGGCAACTTGTTTGTGAAGTTGATGCCTTAGGTGGCGAAATGGGAGTAAACACTGACAAAACATTAATTCAACTTCGCATGCTAAACAGCGGAAAAGGTCCAGCAGTTCAATCTTTGCGGGCTCAAGCAGATAAAATCGAATACCACAATCAAATGAAATTGACGCTTGAAAAAACTCAAAATTTATTTTTAAGACAGGGCGAGGTTGTTGATATTGAGTGTCATGATGATGGCACAAAAATTGTTACAACAGCATTAGAACAAAAATTTGAGTGTCGTGCAGTGGTTTTTGCGACAGGGGTATATTTGAAAAGTAGAATAATAATTGGAGATTGGACTAAAGATTGCGGGCCAAACGGATTTGCAAATGCTCAAAAACTTTCATCTGCACTGGAGAGGCTTGGATTTAAACTTTTAAGATTTAAAACAGGAACTCCAGCGAGAATAAACGGAAGAAGCATTGACTATTCTTGTTTAGATGTTCAAAAGGGAGAGGAAAATATACAAAATTTTTCCTTTTTGACTAGGCATAAACCAAAAAACAAAGCGGTTTGTTATCTTACTTATACTAATTTGGAAACTCACAAAATAATTCTTGATAATCTTGACAAAGCACCAGTTTTTTCTGGTTTAATAAAGGGAGTCGGACCTCGATATTGTCCGTCTATTGAAACAAAGATTGTTCGCTTTGCCGATAAAGATAGACATCAACTATTTTTAGAGCCTGAATCTTTGTCAACTCAAGAGGTTTATATACAAGGTTTTTCAACCTCTATGCCGGTGGATGTGCAAGAAAAAATGATTCGCTCTGTAAAAGGGCTTGAAAATGCCGAAGTTATGAGAGATAGTTATGCGATAGAATATGACTGCATAGACCCCACTCAACTTATGCCAACCCTAGAAGCGAAAAATTGTTCAGGATTATTTTTTGCAGGACAGATAAACGGAACTTCTGGGTATGAAGAGGCAGCAGCACAAGGTATCATTGCTGGCATTAATGCAAATCTATACTTAAAAGGAAAGGAGCAGTTAGTGTTAAAACGTAGCGATGGTTATATTGGTGTTTTAATTGATGATATAGTGACTAAAGGGACTAACGAACCTTATAGAATGATGACGAGCCGAGCGGAATACAGACTCTTCCTTCGTCAAGATAATGCAGATTTAAGGCTTACTGAAATAGGGCGAAAGGTTGGACTAGTTGATGATAAAAGATGGAAAATATTTAATCAAAAAAAGAAAAATCTCAATAAAATCTTTGAAATTTTAAGCAAAAAATTTAAGCCAACAGAAATTGAAAACTTATTTAAAGACAATGGCGAGAATTTGCCAAAAGAGAGCATATCTTTAAAAGATATGATTAAACGAAACAATATTGATGCATTTAAAATTAATGATTATCTTCATGTCTTTGACGGGTTTAATTTTGACATAATTAATGAAATGAATATTATGGTTAAATATGAAGGATATTTAAAACAACAAACAGAAGAAATTGAAAAGTTCAAAAAGAATGAAAACATGATAATTCCAAAAGAATTTGATTATAAACAATATCACGGGTTACGACTTGAAGCCGTTGAAAAACTAGAACAAATAAAACCTTTAAACATTGGACAGGCATCAAGAATTTCGGGCGTGTCACCTGCCGACATTGCAGTTTTAAGTGTGCTTGTGAAAAAATTTAACGATGAAAATAAAAATAAAAAGAATGCTGAATATAAATAAAGTATGAAAAATTTAGGCAAAAATTAACAAAAAACATGATTTTTTCAATTTTTTATTTATATTTTAATAAAAAAATAAATTTTAAAATTAATTAAAAATTAAAATTTTAAATAATAATTTAATAAAAAGGATTAAAATGATTGAAATAATAAAAGAAAAGTTTAAAAATTATGGATTTGATTTAAGCGATAAACAGGCAAAGCAATTTTTTGATTATTACGAGTTTTTAGTGAGTGAAAATCAAAAATATAATTTGACTGCAATAACTGATTTTAATGATGTTGTTATGAAGCACTTTATTGATAGTGTTTTGCCTTTAAATAAGATTAAAGAAAATGCTTCTGTGATTGATGTGGGGACGGGTGCGGGCTTTCCCGGTGTTCCACTTAAGATTTTAAGACCAGATATAAAACTAACACTGCTTGACAGTCTGCAAAAGAGAATAAATTTTTTAAATCAACTTTTAAAATTATTGGGTATTAATGATGTCAAAACCATTCACTCACGAGCAGAGGATTATATTAAGCAGGGAAGAGAAAAATTTGAATATGCTCTTTCAAGAGCGGTCGCCTCGGTGCCAACGCTTGCTGAATATTTGCTACCATACGTTAAGGTTGGCGGAGAAGTTTTGATGTATAAGGGGGGCGGATTTCAAGAAGAATTAGATATAGGTCAAAAAGCAATTAATATATTAGGTGGAAAAGTTGTAAATGTTTTTAACTATAAACTAAATGAAATTGATAGCCAAAGAAATATCATAATTATAAAAAAATTTAGCATGACAGATAAAAAGTATCCACGAGGAAAAAATTTGCCTAAATTAAAGCCTTTACAATAAAAAAGATTTATCTATAAAGATAAATCTTTTTTACTTGAGATAAGGCTGTCGTTTTTATATAAAAATTGAATTTTATACTCATTTTTATTATAAACTTTAAAAATTTAAATTGTAAAGAACAATAAAATTAGTTAAAATTATAAATTAATTACATAAAAGTTTATTGTTTTGCTAGTTAATATTGAATTATTGTTGAGATTTACAAGTTCAAATGTTATTGAATACTCTCCGCTTTCAGTCGCCAAAACATCTAGTGCTAGGCTCAAGTTTATAAAATTTGATAAGGAAAAGTTTTCTTCACCCAGAAAACCAACTTTTAAAATATCAAGTGTATTATTGTCATTTGCATTTTTATCACTTAAATTTTCTTCGTTTAGCCATAAAGACAAGGTTTCGTTTGGAGAAGAAACTTTCATTGATACGTTTTCATAGCCCTTATTGCCAATGTTATTTGTTGATAAAAGTAATTTCATATCAGATGTTTTATTGACGGAAATTTCAGAGGGTGAAGTAAGTGATATTTGATAAGACGAATGTGTGTTGTTTTGAAAATTAAAAAATGCGAAAATAGCAATACATATTGAAAGTGATAGAACAAAAACAATAATTCTTTTATAAAAAATTCTACTCATATAACCTCCAAATTTATAGGTGCGAAAAAGATTGTATCACAGAAATCTCTTTACGCAAGTGTAGAAATTTAGAGGTTTTTGTTTTATTTAAGGCTTTTTTAAAGTTTATTTAAATTACAATGATAAGATAATCTCTTATGAGATAAATTAGAAAATGACTAAAATTCAGAAAAATAATAAAAATCTTTACAATACAAATAAAATTTTGATACAATAAAAAAGTAGATTGTTGTTTGGGAGGGGATATGTATAAAACGGTCGTTATAGAATATTCGCCAAAGGCAGATGATATGGCTCAAAAAATTGAAGATAAAGCGAATGAAATGTTAAAAAATGGGTATGAACTTGTGTCAACGTCAATAACAGGGACGGCTAAAGCTATTTTGGTTTTTAAAAAACAACATTAAAATATTGCTTGCTTTTAAGTTTCTTTAAAGAAAAAGTTACCAATCCAAAATTGGTAACTTAATTTGTGGTAGAAAATTAAATAACATTTGAATTTGATTGAAAGTTTCAATTACTTTCTATTTCATTTATAATGCTTGTTGGAGTTTGTTCATAAATTACAAATTTCTCTCCATTTCCAACAAAGATAAGATTGCAATCAGTTAAAGTGATTTGATTGTTAGAAGATGGTTCTGTCCCATCTTTTATTAAAATCAGGTGACATATTGCATTTTGATAATCGTTAGAAATGTATTGATTGCGGATTTCACATTCTTTGATTTGAATATTTACCTGACTATTGCCCTCTAAAACAATGCACCCAGTTTCATTATTTTCAACATCTTCCAGAGATTGATAAGCGGTTAAATAGGAGTTTTCAATAGTCGTATCTAGACTCTCACATGAAACAATGTTTATTGAAGGAAGTCCTTTAATATAACTTGAAGAATTAATAAGCAATTCACTTTCATTGACATTTTGTAATAAAATTGCGTTTTTATCTGAAGTAATTATGCTATTTTCAAGCAAAATAGATAAATTTTGGCTGTTATTTATTGATAAAATATTATTTTCAAATGTAAAATTATTTCCGCTAAACTTTAATTCCCCATTATTTATTTGTGAAATGTTAAATAAATAATTTTCTTCTTCTTGACTTGTTCCTAACATTGTATTTGTGCAATTTTCGACAAGTAAATTTATATTTTGATGTGAAACGTCATCTCCGTTTGCAAAGTTTATAACATTTCCGTTTATGGTTGTAGAAAATTTGTTGTTTATAAGTTCTAAAGAAAGCCTACTATAATTTTGATTATTTTCTAGACTAATTATTGAACTTTGTTCATAAGTTGACCTTAAATTTAAGTTTGCAATAGTAACAGTTGATTCGCCATCTGAATCGTTGACAATCTGGAAAATACTTCCATAGTTGTTTGTAATCGTCACTCCGTCATTTAAGTCTTCCGATTGACCAAATATTGTTATATTTTTTGATTTTGGAATTAATATCGTAGTAGATATATTAAATTCTCCTTTTGAAATCATTATGCTTGAATTATTTGCTGCCGTGTTTATTATTGATTGAAGTGTCATAATATCATTAATGATATAATCTGGAGTTATATTTATTTCATAGGTCGTGCTGTAATCGCCATAAGTTATATCAATTCCCTTGCTATTAAAAGATATTGGATTGTTATCGAAATCTATTAAGGCGGTAACATCTTCGGTTTTTTCACTGGCGTAGATAAGTTCGACCTTTATTCCTGTAGGGTCAAAGATTTCTCCTATTTTATAATTTGTTTTTAAAGGAGGTGAAGTTACTGAAAGTTCTGTCACATAATCTTCTTCAACATATAAATTGAAAGAGGCGGTCATGTTGTTATAATTAACAACAACCTCGCAATTTTCAGTTAAGATGTCGGGGTAGGTTAAAGTGTATTGTTCTGAAGAAAGAGGTTTTTCAACTCCACTTTGATAGTTGGCATTTACAACAAGTCCCGTTGGGTCAAATTCTTCACCGACATAATAATAAGTTTTCACTCCCGTATAATCAAGTGAAATAGCAAAGACTTCACCATCTGTAATTTTGATATTGCAACTAGCCGACACTCCGCTGACGGTATCAGTAACTTTAACAACTGTTTCTCCATAGTTTTCACCGACTCTAACATAACCGCTTGAACTGATTGAAGAGAGTAGCTCCCTATGTTCAATTTCCCAAACAAGATTATAACCCTTTGCGTTTTTAGGCAAGATTTCGTAGTCGAGTTGTTTTGATTGTCCAATCCACAACTCTATCGAATCATATGCAAAAACAATTTCTTCAATGGGTATGCGCCCGCTCCCGCACCCAACAAAACAAAGTGAAGATAAAGATATAGTAATACAAAGCATTAAAAGGTAAATTAATTTTTTCATATTTTCTCCTTTAAAATTTTAATAAGGAATATTTTATTTGTAAAAAAATATAATTTTTAAATTGAAGTAATTTATCAATTTTATTTTATCATATTTTTTCAATAATTTAGCAAAAAATTTAAAAAAATAATGAAAAAATACGATTTTTTAGTTAAAATATCATAAATTTCATTATTTTGTTGCTTTTAAGAAGAAATTAAAAGGTTTTTGCCTTTATTATATTCTTTTTATTTTTATTGATTTCATAATTTTTTTCATCTTCAGAAGCGGTAAAAATTTGTTTATAATTTAACCCCATAGCAGTTTTCATTTTTTCCAATGTTTTTCTTGCCTCTTTAGACACCTTCTTGCTGTTATCAAATAGCATTTGATAAATTTTATCTATATTTCTTAAACATTCCTCTCTTCTAACTCTCATAGGTGTTAAGAGTTCTTCAATTATTTGATATAAGAAATTTTTTACTTTTACATCTCCAACACCACCCATTCTATAGTGGTTTTTAAGGTCATCTAAAGACGAAAATTCAGGAAGATATTTCTCAAAATGCTCATCTTGACAAAACGCATCAAGATAACTAAAAACAACATTTCCTTCTATTTGCCCAGGGTCTGAAACTTTTATGTGATTTGGGTCAGTGTATGCTGACATAATTTTCTCTTTGACTGTTTTTGAGTCATCACAAAGATAGATTGCATTTCCTGCCGATTTAGACATTTTTAATTTCCCGTCAAGGCCAGGGAGTCTTTGACAAATTTTCTCTTCAGATAAATATGCTTTTGGTTCGTTAAAAATTTTTTCTTTAGGAGAATAAGTGTAATTAAACGAATTTATTATTTCTCTAGTTTGTTCAATCATTGGAAGTTGGTCCTCACCGACAGGAACAATCGTTGAGCCAAAAGCCAAAATGTCAGCAGCCTGTGATACAGGGTAATTCAAAAAACCAATTGGCAATGATTTTTCAAAATTTCTTTGCTTTAATTCCTCTTTAATTGTTGGATTTCTTTGTAACCTAGAAACTGTGACTAAATTCATAAAATATGTGGTTATTTCTGCAAGTTCTGGCACCATTGATTGAATAAAAATATTGACTTTGCTTGGGTCAATTCCAGCACTGATATAGTCTATCGCCACCTGTATTATATTATTACGCACTTTGCTTACATTGTCATGGTTGTCTGTCAACGCTTGCGTATCCGCAATCATGATGTAAAATTTGTCATAATCAACGGTATTTTGAATTTTTATTCTATTTTTCACTGACCCCACATAATGTCCTAAATGCAAGTTTCCTGTGGGTCTGTCACCTGTCAAAATAATATCTTTCATATAAAACCTTCCAAACTTAATTTTGTTAAATTATGTCGTTTTTAATGTATTTTTGCCTAAAAAACGAAATAATATAGAGTTTTTAATAGTATGAGTGAGCAAATTTGCAAAAAAAAGTTTATAAAAATTAATCTAAACAATCACTAAAGCCAAACAAAACTCTTTTCAATTGTCAATTATAACATTTATTAAATTATCTTGTCAATAAAATTGTTTTTATCATTTAAAAATGTTTATTTGTTAAGTTTTACATAAAATTAATATAAAAGTCGCAAAAATAAATAAGACAAAAGTATAAAGTATTATTTTTATCATTTATTTTATACTAAAAACATATAAATTCGTTTGATTTTATTCTCTCTAATATATTATAATAAAATAGAATAATTGCAAGCAGGAGTCAACCCTTACAAAAAGAAAGAGAAAAAATCTAAAGGAGTCTGTTATGATTAAAAAGATTGTAAAAAATATTTACATGGTCGCATTAATGTTTTTCATGCTTGGGACAATTTGTTTGGTTCCATCTTTAAGCACGAAAAAATATGAAAAAACTTTAGAACAGCAAGTTGCTGTTGCTGATTCAGGCGAGGACTTAAAAGTCGAAACAAAAGATAGCACAACTTCTTCGTCAATGGAGCAACTATGGTCCGATATGTTTATTTCCATGGATTCATATGCTTTGACAACAGTTTCAACCTCTCTCTTTAGTGGAATGAGAGTTTATAAAATAGCATCTGCAGAAGATTTAGCATATTTGGCTTATGCGGTTAACAACAACGATACAACTATAAACTCAACTAGTTCAGTCTTTATTCAAACAGCAGATATTAACTTGGAAGGAAAAGTATGGACTCCTATAGGAGATGGTGCTCGTAATAAATTTTTTGTTGGGACTTATATAGGACAAGGATATACGATATCTAACATCAATGTTTCAGATATTGCAGTTTCTGGAACAAGTATAGGATTATTTGGGAATGTTAGTGGCAGTATAACGGAAGTGAGATTGTCAGGTTATTTTCAAACAAACATTACATCAGGGGATAGAGGTGAACTTGTTGGTTATTTGCCTGGTGGAAATGTTTTAGGTTGTTTTGACGGAATGTCAAGTTCTTTAAATGTGATAGGCACAAATCATGGTGGACGAGTTGGTGCTAGCAGTGGCTATTATAGATATAATAATAATCTCGACTCGGCTAGTTGGACAAGTTATACTTCTGGTCAAATTACAGGAGCCTACAAATTGGGTTATATTGAATTGACTGATGATGGAAGTTTTTATAAACTTCAAACGAATGGTAGCGGTGCCGTATGGAAAGAGGGAAAAATAATAAGAATTTGTTATAGTGGCACTACAATTCAGGGATTGACAAACTCAATATTTGCTGATAATACGATTGTATTAAGAGAAAACTTGTCAGCAACTGGACAAATCTTTCCATTGAGAGCGGGGTATAGATATACAATCCCAGATGTTAGTGGAGGCAATAGTGCAAGTGCGGGAACACGTAGTGCAATTGCAGCAACGGCTTCTAGTATTAATGTTACATTTGATTATCAATACGGGGAAGAAAATAATAAAAGAATAATTAGCCTTTCAATACCATATGATACAACATTTGGTTCTTACTTTATTGGAAAAGATTATTTAAAACAAAGAGCAGGCTATACATTCAATGGACTCTTTACAACTTCAAGTTTTGAAAACCAAAGAGAAATATCGCAAACAAATATTACATCAGCCCACTATCAAAATTCATATCCAAGTGCGAATTCAACATACTATCCAAAATTCACGGCTAATGGAAACATTGATTTTAAGGTTATATTTGCAATTTCAAGTGATGATAATAGTCCTAGTTTAGATAGTAGATATAATTTAATTCAAAAAGCACTTGAAGGAAATTCATTAACTAAAGGAAATTCAAGTGATACAATAAATACAGATGGTTCAACAGCATATGATTATGATTATAGATTGGCTACTAGGTCTGGTGCTAATGATATGCAGTTTACAATAACCTTAAACAAGGGATTTAAAATTAATACCTCTACTATAGGTTCTGGAAGTGCTCTATCAGTAAGTTCTAGTTCAACAAATTATTTTTCAGATAATAAAACAAGCGGAACTTATCTTAATTTTACTGAAAGCACAGGCAAAGGGGCTGATTACAAAGTGAATGGGAATAATGATGATTATTTGCCTGTAGCAATAAGTGCAAGTGCAAGTGGCTATACCTATACTTTCACAATTAGCAATCTTGCAAATGATACTTCATTAGGTGAAGTTTACATAGTTATTGAAAGAGAATATTTTAGTGTTGATATAACTCCAAAATATGTTCGTTCAAATAGTTTCCCTTATTCATGGACTCTCACACAAGGACAAGGATATTTTACGGTTAATGATGTTAATAAAGGAACAGCAACTGGAAGGCAAGGAAATGACCCAGACAATCCAGAAAAACCTGCACCTACAATAAAATTCTTCTATAAATTATATGAAAACTATTCTTTAGTTTTAGATACAGCTTTAGAAGATGAAGATAATATGGGGGTAATTTTAGTTATTCCAGGTTCAACTAATGGTTATGGCATAAGTTATGCCCCTGGTGACTCTATTACAATAGAAAATAGTAATGGAGAATCAAGAACATATGATACTTTGGGAATAGTGACATTTTATTCGTCACCTGATGATTCAGATACTCTTACTTTAATTAATAACTATCAAATCACAATCGGGACACTAGTGGGAAAAGTAACAGTAAACGCATATTTGGGCTCGCCGGAAGATAGCTCGCCATTAGTTGTTAATGATGACATAAATAGTCTTAGTTATGGTATTAGTGTTTCCTTAAATGATAATTCTGAAAATGCTAATAGATTTATAAACACAACTGAAGATGTAAATATTAACTATGGACTCGACATTGATACTGATACCGCATACGTTCAAAATAACGGCTACTATAAAGTATATGGTTTTAGAATAAATGGTGGGGATTTTATTAGTAGTTCTGTTATAATCCCAGAGCCAAATTCTGAAGATAATATCACAACAATTAGTTATCGATTCCTACTTGAAGCTTATACAGGCGAAGAAAGTTCTATCATTACAATAGATTTCTATTTTACTGAACAAACTTATGACATTTTGACAAATGTTTATATCGGTGGAACAAACGGAACAAACTTTAATGTTGATGACTATAATGGTCATGATCTTTATACAATTTCTTTCTCAAAATCAGATTCTAGCAAGGCAGGTATTACAGATAGCAACAAACCTTATAATTTTGTAAATGCCGACTATGGTCAAACTATAGTAGTCACATTGACCTTAACAAATCTTGGTAAACAACTTCTCTATTGGGGAGAAGATGCCACAATAGCATCGGGAGATAAAAAAGGCGGTTATTTCTCATCGACTTTGCAAACTGATAAGCAATCGGCCTCTTCTGGAACATGGACTTTTACTATAGATTTAGGGACTTATGACACAGCCTTAAACATTTACTTTAATTTTAAACAAGTCAATTATACCATCAATGAATTATATTTAATTGGAAGGGGGTTATTAAGCGAAAACAGCGCAATTTCTCAATTTAATTCAACTTTGACATTTAACTATTCAAAAATTGGAGATAATTTTGCAATTTTTTTAGGAAGTCCAACAAATAGTTCAATTACTATTCATTCTCAATATTACCTTCTTGGTTGGTATCTCAAGAATGGAAATGTAGAAATTTTGGTTACTAATAATAGTGATGATAATCCGTATCAAGTTGAGTTCAATTCATATTTTAGTGATAGTAATGTTTTAAATGATGTGTTGACAGAAAGTGAAAAATTTGTCAATGCAAAAAGTTTTGATTATAATGGTGTCGCTGCCGCCGTTCGACAAAGAACAGTTTCAGTAGTTCTTGATTCAGGTGACGAAGGAAGTGGACAAATTTATTATAGTTCAACAGGGTTTACTGGACATACTTATAATAATGACAACTGGCAAGATGAAAAAATTACCCACACTAATAGTGCAATAGTATATTACGGAATTGAAACTTCTCTTGATGACGTCTTTAGAAATATAGGTTATAAATTTAATGGTTGGACTTGGTCAGTAAATGGAGCAAGTTATTCAAACTCTATCACTATACCTAATGCCGACTGGTATAATCTCTTTGGAGGGAATGAGAATGTTTCTTGGAATGCTCTTTACTCAAGTGAATCAACAGATTTTAGCCATAATTCAACTAGCACGATAATCTTAACTGCTGTTTGGAATATTAATACTTATATAATTTCTATTGACAATACAAATTCATTACATATTCAAATTGGAAATACTTTGACTTTTACTACAAATGATACAAATCGAAATGGTCAAGCAGGTTATTCGACAAATACTGCTACGGGAACAAATGGTGCTCAAGGCACATTAATTAATGGTTATTTAGCAACTGGCTTCACAATGAAAGGTATTGGAAGTAATACAAATACCATAATTCAAACTAGAGCAGATGGTAGTAATACAATTGAATTCAAATTTGATGTTGATGCTGCTAAAGCAATACTTCTTGATTCAGATTCAGATGCAGATTGGATGTCTTATTATTTTATGGTAAACGACAGCACTAACAATATTACAATAACTACAAATAGAATAGAAGCAACATATAAAATATATATAAACACTGATGAAACTTATTATTCTGTTTCTTGGAATGATAGCACAGGATCTTATGTTGACTATGGCGGGCAAGATGATTTTGGTGTTTATGTTAGTGTAAAATATGACAGCATTCCTTTAGATGTATTTAATAATGTTCTAAATAGTTCATCAAATTCAGACGGCCCATTGGTTATTACAAGAGTAGGTTATAGATATAATACGTCTAGATGGTATAGAACAGACACATCTATCGACACTCTTCGTGATTTCAATACAGAAAACACTTTCCTTATTACAGAAGATATAGAAATTGTTCCTAGATGGGAACGCACTTCAACTACTGCAATTGCAAGCATTGATTGGGCGGAAGATGTTGGAGGATTGAATGAGTTTTATCTTTACAACGAACACAATATCATCAATGGGCTCATAAGCGGAAATAACCAAACAGATGACAATATTCCAAATGTTGGTGATATTCTTACAAACGGTGAACGTATAACTTCATTTAGGTTTACAATCACTGGCCCAGATGGTAAAGAAATCACATCTTCTACATTATCAAATCCTATTTTAAATATTGTAAACTTCTTAAAAGCGGGCGACTATCAAGTGACTTTCACTATTACAGTTGAAGATATGTTACAGGTTGACCCAACATTAACAGACTATAGCAGAAGTTATTCAGTTACAAATTCTCTTCCTTTAAACTTTACTATGAAAAAGAATGTTATAAGTTTTGTTGACAATAATATTCATTCTTACTACACTGGAACAACTGAATATTTGCCTGTTACAGATAAGAGCGATGATGAAAATAGTGACACAGGATTGTTCACTTATCTTAACTGGAAAGGTGAAACAATAAATACAGCGGGAGAAGGCATTGTTGACAATGCTTTCCAAAACTACTCAATGTTTGAAAGCAGTGGAAATTACAATGTTGGAACTGATAAACAATTTAAAATGTATTTCAATAGAAATATATTTGGTTCAACTCTTGGCTCTGTTTATAGCGAC
The DNA here is from genome assembly GCA_944376495.1 of uncultured Clostridia bacterium. Lineage (GTDB taxonomy): Bacteria > Bacillota > Clostridia > Christensenellales > UBA1242 > Caccovivens. Next base: position 25,327 of record CALWCW010000042.1, read on the forward strand.
CTCTTTGAAAATGTTGTTCAAGAAGGAAGCAATTACTATATTTACATGACTACAGATGCCGACACGGTAATCAACATTGAAAAGGCTAAATTTACTATAAACGTTATTGATAACACAAGCAACAATCAAACCGAAGAATTTAATGGTTCTGCATATTATTTTGCAGGAGTTACTACAATCGTTTACACAAACCCTAGTCGAAACTTTACATTTAGGTCTGGTAATTCGACTTTCACTTACACTTATTATAGAATTACTCTTCATGAAGGGGCTCAAATAGGAGAATATATAGGAGCAGAAGACCACACAACAGATAATTCAAACTTTGTTATTCTTTCCCTTGCAATAAATGGTCAAGATGACCCAAATCAAAATTTTGAATGGAATTTATCAACTGATTTCTATTTCAACTTATTAGACCCTGCAAACGCTGTTCAATATACATACGAATCTAGATATTTAGTTGCATCTGTTTATGGAGCACTTGAACCTCAATTGACAAATACTTATAGAGGTCAAACAGAAACATTCTCTATTCAAAACATTAAAGTTAATGGCTCGCAAGTTTCAAGTAGAACTGACGAACAAGACAATATTTCATATAATGACAATATCTTACTTTCATTCGTAAATA
>CALWCW010000043.1 GCA_944376495.1 uncultured Clostridia bacterium
TAGTAATTAGAAAAGTCGGAAAAACAGCTGGTAAAGGCAAGAAATAGGAGTAACTTATTATGATAAACAAAAATGATAAAAATAGAGATAGACTTGTTCGTCATAAAAGAGTAAGAAACAAAGTAAGCGGAAATGCTGAAAGGCCTCGTCTTTCTGTTTATAGAAGTTTAAGTCAAATCTATGCTCAAATTATTGACGATGAGAAAGGGGTAACTCTTGTATCTTGTTCAACTTTAGACCCTGAAGTTAAAGGACAACTTGAAGGAAAATCAAAATCAGAACAAGCAAAAGTTGTAGGACAAGTTCTTGCAAAACGTGCTCTTGATAAGAAAATCGAAGAAGTTGTTTTTGATAGAGGCGGTTATATCTATATCGGTCGTGTTCAAGCTTTGGCTGATGGTGCCAGAGAAGCTGGACTTAAATTTTAGGAGGAAATCATGGCAGAAAATGAACAAATTAATGTAGAAGAAACTGCTTCTGAAGTTTCATCACCTAAAGGCAAGAAAAATTTCCCAGCTAAAGCAAAAGGTGAAAGAAAAGAAAGAGCTCCAAGAAAGGAAGCTAGTGAATTTGAAAAACGTGTTGTTTCAGTAAGACGTGTAACTAAAGTTGTAAAAGGTGGAAGAACTCTTCGTTTTTCAGCTTTAGTTGTTGTCGGTGATGGAAAGGGCAGAGTTGGTCTTGGAATTGGAAAGAGCAAAGATGTAAGTTCATCAATTGAAAAGGCTACAACAATTGCAAAGAGAAATGTTAAAACTGTTCCTATCGTAAATGGAACTATTCCTCACGAAATTATAGGTAAATATTCTGCAACTAGCATTATGCTTTTACCTGCTCCTGAAGGAACTGGTGTTATCGCTGGAGGTTCTGCTCGTGCAGTTATTGAACTTGCTGGTATTAAGAATATTGTTACAAAGATACATGGTTCTTCAAATAAAATAAACTGTGTTAAAGCGACTATGGAAGGTCTTCTCGGTCTTAGAACAAGAGAAGAAATTGCTAGACGTCGTGGCAAATCAGTAAAGGAAATTTAAGGAGGGCATTATGGCAAAGAAAGAAAAAATGTTAAAAGTAACTTGGGTAAAAAGTTGCATAGGTTATAATGCTAAACAAGCAAAGATTATTGAAGCGCTTGGACTTAAAAAACTTAATCAAACAAAAGTTTTACCAGATAATGAAGCTATAAGAGGAAGCCTTCACCACGTGGCTCATCTTGTAAAAGTAGAAGAAGTTAAATAGGAGGCTTGAAACATGAAGCTTGAAAACATGAAACCTGCCGTTGGAGCAACAACTAAAAAAGTTAGAGTTGGTCGTGGAATCGGCAGTGGAATCGGAAAGACCAGTGGAAAAGGTCACAAGGGTCAAAATGCTCGTAGTGGTGGTGGAGTAAGACCTGGATTTGAGGGTGGAAATCTCCCTATGATTAGAAAAATCCCTATGCGTGGATTTAATAACAAAAACTTTACAAAGAGATATGCTTGTGTAAATGTTGGAGATTTAGAAGCTTTTGAAGCAAACGCAGTTATTGACCAAGAACTTCTTTATCAAACAAGATTTATCGGCAAACGTTCTGAATACGGTCTTAAAGTTTTAGGAGATGGAGAAATTACAAAACCTATAACTGTTAAGTGTTCAAAAATTACTAAACAAGCTAGAGAAAAAATAGAAAAAGTTGGCGGTAAGGTAGAGGAGTTATAATGTTTAGAACGATAATTGACGCATTTAAAGTAAAAGAAATAAGAAAAAAAATCTTAATAACTTTGCTTTTATTGCTTGTTTATAGAATTGGATGTTGGATTCCTTGTGTTGGATTCTCAACAGATGCAATATTTGCAAATAGTTCGGGATTTGGGTTCTTTGAACTAATGAATATGGTCAGCGGTGGTGCTTTGCAAAATTGTTCAGTGCTAGCACTTGGTGTTTCACCTTATATTACCGCTTCCATTGTTATACAACTTCTCACAGTGGCAATTCCTTCTCTTGAAAGATTGTCAAAAAGTGGAGAGGACGGAAGAAAAAAAATCAGCTTTTACACTCGTATTGCGGCACTCGTTTTAGCTGTTGCTCAAGCTATTGGTATTGTGGTATCTTATTCAAGTAGTATTGATGCAAACCTTTCAGGTATGCCAGTTTGGCTTGTCGGTTGTGGTGTTGTTTTAATTATGACTGCTGGTGCTATGTTTACTGTTTGGATTGGTGAAAGAATTACTGATTTAGGAATTGGAAACGGAACAAGTCTTTTAATCTTTGTTGGTATTTTATCATCTGCAGGCACAAGTGTATCGGCAATTATTGAATACTGCTTTGTAGATATTACTTATATTTGGTATCTTGTAATATTTATTGTTGCAGTCATTGCAATTTTCGCTTTAATTGTCTTTATGGATGGAGGAGAACGTCGTGTTCAAGTCCAATATGCAAAGCAAATTAAGGGAAGAAAAATGTATGGAGGACAAAGCAACTATATTCCAATTAGAATAAATGCTACAGGAGTTATGCCAATTATATTCGCAACAGCATTGATAACATTCCCACAACTTATAATTTCTATTTTCTGGCCAGATGTAACTTGGTATAGCGACTGGCTTGGAACAAACTCATGGCTATATATAGTCTTGACATCACTTTTAATCTTGGTGTTTGCATTCTTCTATTCAAAGATTTCTTTCAATCCTGATGATGTTAGTAAGAGAATACAACAACAAGGCGGATTCATTCCGGGAATTAGGGCAGGAAAGCCTACGGCTGAATATTTGGGGAAAATTTCAAATAGAGTTACTTTGTTTGGTGCAATTTTCCTTGCTGTAATCGCTCTTATTCCTTCACTTGCTTTTAAGGCAATAGGTGATTATGCTGGAGCATCAATTCTTATCAATGCTTTCAGTGCAACAGGACTTATGATTGTCGTTTCTACAGCACTTGAACTTGAAAAACAACTTTCAGCACAAATGTATGTTAGAAATCATAAAGGCTTTTTAAGTTAATAAAATTTAATTAATAATTATTTATTAAATTAAATTGATTAAACTAATTAACGTTTTAAAATATTTTAAAAATAAATTAAAACTATTTTATTTATTAATTTTAATAAATAATAGATTATTATTTATTAAAATATAATTATCATAGCTATAACAATGGGGAGAAATCCCCATTGAAAGCATAATGATTGAAAATTAATAATTAAATATGATAGAATAAAGTTTATTTTTTTTACTTAAATTATCAACATTATTAAAAAATAAAAATAAAATAATAAAATTATTTATAAAAAATATTTAATAATTTATTTTATTTATTAAAAAATTTAATTATTTTGAAAATAATTTTAAATATTTTATCATATTAAATTCAATTATTTTTCAATTATAATTTTTGAGATAAAAAGGAGAGTTTATGAAAATTATTCTTTTAGGAGCCCCAGGTAGAAGAAAAGGAACTCTTGCAAAAAAGATAACCGCAGATTTTGGTGTTCCACAAATATCAACTGGAGATTTATTTAGAGCAATCGTTAAAGATAGCACCCCGCTTGCTGAAAAAGTTAAGGCAATTATGGAAAGTGGCGGACTTGTTCCTGATGAAGTGACAGTTGAAATTGTAAAAGAAAGAATTGCAAAAGATGATTGTAAAAACGGATTTATTCTTGACGGATTTCCAAGAACAATAGCTCAAGCAAAAGAACTTGAAAAAATATCTCAAATTGACACAGTAATTTTAGTTGATGTCCCAAATGAAACAATAATTGAAAGATTGTCAGCTAGAAGAACTTGTCCAAATTGCGGAGAGATTTATAGTGCTTTAGACTATAAAGAAACTACTTGTAAAAAATGCTCTGCAACTTTAATTCAGCGTGATGACGATAAGCCTGAAACAATTAAGAATCGTCTGGAAGTTTATGAAAATAATACCGCACCACTCATAAACTTCTACGGTGATATGGTGTTTAAAGTTTCATCAGCTGGCTCGCCAGAAGAAACTTATAGACCAGTTAAAACTTTTCTTGAAAATCTAGAGGTGAAATAATGAATAATCTTTCACCTGCCGAAATTGTTTTGGTTAAAAAAGCATGTGAAATAACTCGTGATGCTTTGAATTACTGCGAAACTCTAATAAAACCAGGAATTTCGACTAAAGAACTTGACATTTTGGTAGAAAAGTTTATAATTAATAGTGGTGCTATTCCAGCATGTAAAGGATATGAAGGCTATCCTGCTTCAATATGTTCATCTGTAAATGATGTCGTTGTGCATGGCATACCTTCAGAAGATTGCATTCTCAAGGAAGGTGATATTATCAGTATTGACCTTGTTGTCAATTACAAAGGTTATCACGGAGATGCAGCAAGGACTTATCCTGTCGGCGAAATATCTGAAGATAAAAAGCGCTTGATTGAAGTCACTAAACAGTGCTTTTTTGAGGGTATTAAACATTTGCAAGTCGGACATCGTTTGGGAGAATTATCTCATGCGATTCAACAGTATGCTGAAAAAAATGGTTTTTCAGTAGTTCGTGAACTTGTTGGACATGGAATAGGAAGGTCTATGCACGAGCCACCTAATGTTCCAAATTACGGAAAGGTTACAGATGGGCCTATTGTAACAGATAATGCTTGTCTTGCGGTTGAGCCTATGATTAATTTGGGGCGTAAAGAGGTTTGGCTTATGGAAGATGGCTGGGGAGTAGTGACTCGTGATGGCAAATGCTCGGCACATTATGAAAATACCGTTCATGTAACCAAGGACGGAATTGAAATTTTAACCTTATAAAAAGAGGGACTATGAAAATAGGAGATGTAGCTCTGGCAACTGCTGGAAAAGAGAAAGGACAATTATTTGTAATTGTCGCACTTGATGATAAATATGTTTATTTATCAGATGGGAAAAGGCTTAAAGCAAATAAGCCTAAAAAAAAGAGTTTCAAACATATAAAAAAAATTGGTGGTGAAGCTCTTGGTGACCAAGTTCTTGATAAGAACGAAAGGGTCAATGCTTTAATAAGAAAATTTTTATCAAAAAAAAGGAGTGAACATGTCTAAAGAAGATGTAATTGAATTTGAAGGAGTTGTTGTTGAGGTTCTTCCAAACACAACATTTAAAGTTCGTTTGTCTAATGGTCATGAAATCATTACCTATCTTTCAGGAAACTTGAGAAGAAATTATATCAAGGTTCTTGAAGGCGACAAAGTCAAAATAGAAATGAGTCCTTATGATCTCACTAAAGGTCGAATCACTTGGAGAGATAAGGGCTAAAAAGGAGACATTATGAAAGTAAGAGCATCTGTTAAGCCAATTTGTGATAAATGTAGAGTGATTAAGAGAGATGGAAAAGTTATGGTCATCTGCTCAAAAAGCGCTAAACATAAACAAGTTCAAGGCTAAAATTTAAAATTGGAGGATAATTAAATGGCAAGAATTGCTGGTGTAGATTTACCCAGAGAAAAGAGATTAGAACTCGGACTCACATACATCTATGGAATTGGCCGAGTAACTTCTAATAAAATTTGTGAAGCAACAGGCATCAGTGCTGACATTCGTGTTAAAGACCTTACTGATGACCAAGTTGCTAAATTACGTAATTATATTGAACATAACGTAATTGTTGAAGGTGAACTTCGTAAAAAAGTCGATATGGACATCAAAAAACTTACTGATATAGGTTGTTATCGTGGTGTTCGTCACCGTAAGGGACTTCCTGTAAGAGGACAAAATACTAGAAATAATGCTAGAACTAGAAAAGGTCCAAGAAAAGTTGTCGCTGGAAGTTCTAAAAAAGGTAAATAAGGAGAGATAAATGGCAACAAAAACATCTAATAAGAAAACTACAAAGAAGAGAGTTAGTAAAAATATATCTTCTGGACAAGTTCATATTAAAACATCTTTCAATAACACTATTGTAAGTTTTACTGATTGCGATGGCAATGTTATTTCTTGGTGCTCATCAGGAAAACTTGGACTTAAAGGTTCAAAGAAAAGCACACCATTCGCTGCTCAATCTTGTGTTGAAGATGCTGCAAAAGTCGCAAAAGAACATGGTATCAAAACTGTTGAAGTTTTCGTAAAAGGGCCTGGCTCTGGTAGAGAACTTGCAATTCGTTCAATTCAGAACTGTGATATCAATGTTACAATGATTAAGGATGTTTCTCCAATCGCTCATAACGGTTGCAGACCTCCTAAAGTAAGAAGAGTTTAAAAGGAGAAAAGTTATATGGCAAGAACTATTGAACCTGATTGCCGTCAATGCAGACGTGAAGGTTGCAAACTTTTCCTTAAAGGTGAAAGATGCACTACTAAAAAATGTGCTATGGAAAGACGTCCTGTTATACCTGGACAACATGGAAATTCTAAGAGAAGAGTTGCTTTCTCTGAATACGGCACTCAATTACGTGAAAAACAAAAAGTTAAAAGAATGTATGGTATTTTAGAAAAACAATTCAGAGAATACTACGAAAAAGCTCGTAAAGTTAAAGGTGCGACTGGTGAACAAATGTTAATCAGCATCGAAAGACGTCTTGATAATGTTGTTTACAGAATGGGAATTGGCAGAAGCCGTTCACAAGCACGTCAAATAGTAAATCATGGACTTATCACTGTTAATGGAAAAAGAGTAAATATTCCTTCTTTTAGTGTAAAAGTTGGTGACATTATTGCAATTAAAGAAAACAAACAAAATAATGAAATTTTTAAAGACTTGAAAGGAAGCAAAGTTGTTATGCCAAAGTGGCTTGAATTTGATACAAATTCACTTTCAGGAAAAATATTATCACTTCCTACAAGAGAAGATATTGA
>CALWCW010000044.1 GCA_944376495.1 uncultured Clostridia bacterium
CTTAAACAAGCGCGTCTGCCATTCCGCCACGCCCGCGAATTTGTTACTTTTTTATTATACTATGAACAAATAATTTTGTCAAGTATTTATTTAATTTTTATATAGATTATTATAAAAATTTAAAGAAATTCATAATAATAATTATTATTATAATATAATTTAAAAAAATATTATTAAATAGATAAAACGCAATCTTTTGTATTATTTTACAATTAACCATATTAAAAAAGATTGAAATTCTTCAATCTTTTAATTATTGTTAAATTCTTCTATTCCTTTTTCAAATTGCGTTTTACTTTCATTATCTAATGAAAACAACAATCCAAACAATTGTCCAACATGCAATTTTTCTTCTTTAACTATATCTCTTATGGTTTCCTGTGCTTTTATATCTTTTGTTTGCGTTAGATGCTTTTCATACATTATGATAGCCTCTAATTCGCCTATTATATCTTCTCTTGCGTTTTGTATAGTAGTAAATCGATCACTCCAATCTTGAGTGTTGTTATCATAAATACCAAATATTCTTCTCATAATAACCTCCTTTATTTTCTATATGTTTAATCCTTAATAATTGCTATTATTTTATTTAATTTTTTAATATAACAATATTAAAATTTATTTCCTATCATTATAACAAACTATTGTTTGTGCTCAATTTTATTGCGTGGTTTGCGATAGCAAAGCAAAAAACTTAATTTATTTAAGTTTTTACATTTGATAGGTTAAATTCTGTTACAAAAAAAGAGGCTGACTTAACACACCTCTTTCTTATCTGTTTCTTTTTTTATTATTTCTGGTTGACCATTTTCAAGTTCAATAAATTTATCATTTACAATAATTTTTTCAACATCCTTAAAACTTGGAGCATCATACATTAGACGCGTCATTTTTGATTCTATTATGGTTCGCAATCCTCTTGCACCCGTTTTTAATTCCATCGCTTTTTTTGCTATTGCTTTAATAGCATCTTGAGAAAACTCTAAATCAATACCATCAATTTTAAACATTAAATCATATTGTTTTATAATTGAATTTTTAGGTTCTGTCAAAATTTTAATCAGCGAACCTTCATTTAAATCATCAAGTCCAACAACTACTGGTAATCTACCTATAAACTCTGGAATTAATCCAAATTTTATTAAATCATTTGGTTGAATATCTTTTATTAAATTCATTGCACTTTTTTCTTCATCATTTTTTATTGAAGCATTAAAGCCTAATGATGTATCGTTTTCTCTAGCCTCAATTATTTTGTCAAGACCAACAAAAGCTCCTCCACAAATAAATAAAATATTAGTAGTATCTATTTGAATCATTTCTTGATTTGGATGTTTTCTTCCGCCTTGAGGAGGAACACTCGCAACAGTGCTTTCTAATATTTTCAACAAAGCTTGTTGAACCCCCTCACCAGCAACATCTCTTGTAATAGAAACATTTTGAGTTTTTCTAGCAATCTTATCTATTTCATCAATATAAATAATTCCACGTTGAGCCTTTGCTATATCATAATCAGCATTTTGAATTAATTTTAACAAAATATTTTCTACGTCATCTCCAACATAACCTGCTTCTGTCAAAGTTGTTGCATCAGCAGACGCAAAAGGAACCTTTAATATTTTAGCTAATGTTTTTGCAAGTAATGTTTTCCCTGAACCAGTTGGGCCTATCATAAGAATATTGCTTTTTTCAAGTTCTATTTCGTCCGCTTCTGGATTTTTAGTAAAATTATAATTTAATCTTTTATAATGATTATAAACTGCTACAGCCAAAACTCGTTTAGCCTCATCTTGACCCACAATATATTCATCTAGTTTATCTTTAATTTCACTAGGCGTTGGCAATTCAATTTTCTCAAAAGTTGATTTTTTTGTTATATCCGTAATTATATCTTTACAAATTTCAATACATTCATCGCAAATAAATGATTCACCGTTAGGACTAGCAATTAATTTCTTTGCATCACGCTGACTTTTTCCACAAAAACTACATTTACACTCAATATTTGCCATTACAACTCCTTATGTTTTATGCTTTTTTATTTCTTGAAACAAAAATCTCGTCTATTATTCCATAGTCTTTAGCTTCTTGTGCAGTCATATAATTATCTCTATCAGTATCTTTTTCTACTATTTCAAGAGGTTTACCAGTATTTTCGCTTAACATCAAGTTCATTCTTTCTTTTATATATTGAATGTGTTTTGCTTGAATCTGAATATCGCTCACTTGACCTTGTGCACCGCCTAATGGTTGGTGTATCATAATTTCACTATTTGGTAAAGCAAATCTCTTCCCTTTTGTTCCTCCTGCAAGCAAAAAGGCACCCATCGAAGCCGCTCTCCCCACACAAATAGTAGATACATCACATTTGATATATTTCATTGTATCATAGATTGCAAGACCTGCAGATACGCTCCCTCCAGGACTATTAATATAAATAAATATATCTTTATTAGGATTTTTTCCTTCTAAATAGATAAGTTGTGCTACTACGATATTTGCGACATTATCATCTATTTCCCCGTTAAGAAAAATTATACGATCCTCTAACAATCTTGAATAAATATCATATGACCTCTCACTATTTCCTGTTTGGTCAACAACCATTGGAATTAACATATTATTTATCTCCTTTTTAATATTATACATTTTTAATTAATTTATCTAACATATTTATTTTTAATTCAAAAAATTAAACCACAAATAATATATGCCTTTATACATTAATTATTTGACATTTGCCTTAATATAATCTAAAACTTTTGTCATAATTGCGTTATTTTCGAAGAATCCATAATCATTTGGAGTCATTGCCTTTTTAAATTCTTCCAAAGACATCTGATATTTACTTGCATAATCCTCTATAGTTTTATCAAGTTCTTCGGCTGTTACAGTAATTTTATTTTCAGAAATAATTTTTTGTAAAACTAATCTAGTTTTAATATTTTTTTCTGCATCTTCTTCTCTCTCTTTTTTAAATTCGTCAAGAGTTTTCCCAATATAATTAAGATAAGTTTCTAAATTCATACCTTGATGAGATAATCTATGTTCAAAATCTTCTACCATATGATGAACTTCATGCTCAATCATAGATTTTGGAACATCAATATTTGATTTTTCTGCTATCTCATCTAATACCTTAACCTCATAATCTCTTTCTATTCTCTCTTGAGCCATTTTGATTAAATTTTCTTTAATTGACTTTTTATATTCATCTAAAGTTTCATATTCGGTTGTGTCAGAAACATACTTGTCATCAATTTCAGGTAAAACCTTCTTTTCAATTTTCTTTAATGTTACTTTAAAAATAGCAGGTTTTCCTTTTAAATTCTCGGCATGATAATTTTCAGGAAATGTAACATTAATTTCTTTTTCTTCCCCCTTCTTCATACCTACAATTTGGTCTTCAAAACCATCTATAAAACTATGAGAACCAAGTTCTAGTCTATAATCCTTTGCTTCTCCTCCTTCAAATTTAACTCCATCAACATAACCTTCAAAATCAATAGTTGCAAAATCGCCATTTTCTGCATTTTTATCTTCTTCAATATATCTTGCATGAGCAATTCTTTCGTTTTCAATTTCTCTTTGAACGTCTTTTTCGTCAACCTTTATTTCTTCTTTTTCTACATGAATTTCATTTAATTTTGGCAAATTAAATTCTGGCATTAAATCAAATGTCAAAGTTGCTTCAATTCCCTTATCAACTGTATAAGAATTCATTTCAACATGAGGATGTCCTGCAGGAACTACATTTGTATTTTCTTCTAAAAATTTTGAATACTCATTAGAAATAACTTCATCAAAAGCATCATCAAAAAATACTGTATCTCCATAATTTTTCTCAATTACTTTTCTTGGTGCTTTACCTTTTCTAAACCCTTGAATATTGAATTTCCCTTTGTTTTTTTCATAGGAATTTTCTACAGCCTTTTCCCAATCTTCTTTTGAAATATTAATTTTTAATACTCCTTGTTTATCTTTTTTCTCAAATGTAAACATAATTTATATACTCCTTTTTAAAATATTGCATATTAATAATAGCACTTTGAACATTTTTTAGCAAGTAAAATAAAGTGAATTACAATTTTTTAAAAAATTATACAATATAGAATTAAATATATATACTTAAACATGGATGTAATTCAATAAAAAAATAAAAAAAGATATTCTAAATAATATCTCCTTTTACAATTGCTATAATAGAAAAAATTATTATTGTGAGCAAAAATCCAACTTTTGCCCATTCAATCAATTTTTCTTTCCATAATGTTTTTTTAAATTTTTTGATATAAAATGCTTTATTTTCTTCAATTTCTTGAGAAGTTAATTTTGTACTATTTACTAGTTTTGCACAATAAAATTTGAATTTATCTAAAAGTTTTGTTTTATATTCATAAACATAATCTAAAATTATTATCACAATCCAATATATACATATTCCAACCAAACAAACAATAGCGAAGTAACTAAATCCGCTCCAAACTTGCCTAAGCAAAGAAAATGTTATTATTAATACTAATGCTATTAAAGTTAATATAATATGATTTTTCATAAGCATTTTATCTTTTATTTAGGACTATTATGTTATGCAAATATAACTAATAAAATATAAATTATTTTTGTTAAATTGTTAAGATAAATAAAACGACAATGGTTACAACAAAAATAACATAGCAAACAATCCATCCTATCTTTTTATGGCTTTTTACCCACTGAAAAGCGAGTATTATACATAAAATATATGCTATTACCTCTCCCACAGAAGCAAAAGCATTAGAAACTTTTGTATCTCCCTTAAAAATTAAAGTCAAAAGTAATGCCAAAGCAATACAACCAATTCCAATATAAGCAATAAATGCTAAAACTGAATTAAAATAAAACTTTTTCTTTTTATTTGGATTATCTTGGCTATCATTGTTTTTTATTTTTTTCTCTTTTTTAGTTTTTTTAGCATCCTCTTCATAAATACTCTTTTCTATATTAGAATAAGTTGAATTTTGTTCATTTTGGTTGTTAAAATCATTATTTTTTTGTTCATATCCATAATTAAACTCATTCATATTGACCTCAATTATTTGCTAATATAGCAAGCCAAATCTACAGTTTTATTTGAATATCCCCATTCATTATCATACCAAGCCACTAATTGAACAAAGGTTGGAGAAAGCATAATACCAGCCTTAACATCAAATATTGATGTTCGAGAATCTCCAATGAAATCTGAAGATACTACATCTTCGTCAGTCCAACCTAATATACCTTTCATTTCACCTTCCGACGCTTTTTTAATAGCATTAACTATTTCTTCATATGTGGTTGGTTTGGTTAAATTTACAGTCAAATCTACAACAGATACGTCTAGTGTAGGAACACGATAACTTTTTCCAGTTAATTTTCCTTTTAAAGATGGAATAACTTCACCCACCGCTTTCGCTGCTCCAGTTGAAGATGGAATGATATTATAAGAAGCGGCACGCCCGCCACGCCAATCTTTTTTTGATGGACCATCGACAGTAAGTTGAGTTGCTGTCGTTGAGTGAACTGTAGTCATCAAGCCTCCTTCTATACCAAAGTTATCATGAATTACTTTAGCCAAAGGTGCTAAACAATTTGTTGTGCAAGAAGCATTTGATACCACTTTTTCTCCGTTATAAGATTTTTCATTAACTCCCATAACAAACATAGGCATATTTTTACCAGGAGCAGACACTATAACTTTTTTAGCACCACCCTCTAAATGAAGAACTGCATCTTCATATTTTGTAAATTTACCGCTAGATTCTATTACAACATCAACATCGTGGTTTTTCCATGGTATTAATCTTGGTTCTTTCTCATTATAAAAAGAAATTTCATTTCCATTTACAATCAGTTTCCCATCCTTTATTTCGCATTCACCATTAAATTTACCATGAATTGAATCATGAATAAGCATATATTTGCTATACTCTAAATCAATAAATGGGTCATTTATTGCAACAACCTCAACATCATCTCTATTTGCACAAACTCTTAAAACCAATCTTCCTATTCTTCCAAACCCATTTATTCCTATTTTTACCTTATTCATTTTCCCCTCCTTCTTCAAAAACTTCTTCTTTATCCTCTTCAATTATATAATCTGGCTCATCATATTCCTCATTTTCAATCTCAATTGCACTCGAAAAATGTTTTTTACCAATTGAATAATTAAAGATTACTAAAACTATCATGATTAAAATAACCATTACACATATAATATCCAAACAAGCCAATAATAAACCTATAATTATGCTAACATTAACAAACAGACAAACACATACTGTTACGACTGTTCCTATTATAAGAGCGGTCAAAGCAATTAAAAAATATTTCATGATTGCTTTTGTATCAACATCAGTCTTTACCGCTTCGCCCTGCACCTGAACGAACCCCTGTTCAAGCCCTCTCCATCTATCAACCCTGCTGGTAAAACTTAAATCAACAGAATCGTTCAAAACAGACGAAATATCTTCACTAAATAATATTGCAGAAGTATCACCTTCATATTGTTTAAGTCCCAAGAAAAGTTTTAATATTTTTTGCCATAATAAGAAGAAAATTCTTTTGACTGGACTATAATTTTTATTACATAAAACAATATCTTTTTTGCTTCTAACAAAATTGTTAAATTCCTCAATACTAATTGGCTTACGTAAAATCATTATAGAGCCTTCACCAATATATCTATGCAATCCATTTATTATAGCCTCACGACTAGAACCGTCCTCAAATTCAATGATATAAACATTGTCACCACTCCATGCTTCAACTTGTGACTTTAAAGATGATGTTATACCAATAAGCACATTAACATCTTCTAAGTCAACCAATTTAGAAACAAGTTTTTGATAACCTTTTACATTTGTTACTATAGGAATAACAACATTTAACATAATTTACTCCTTAATATTTTTTAATTCTTCTTGCGTGTCGTCCACCCTCAAAATCTGTCGTAAGAAAGATTTTTACAATTTTTATTGCTTTTCTTGCACTTGTAAATCTGCCTGATAAACATAATACATTAGCATCATTATGTTTTCGTGCTAAAGATGCAAATTCTTCATTTAAACATAATGCTGCTCTAATTTTTGGATTACGATTTGCAACAATACTCATTCCTATTCCTGTCCCACATATAAAAATCCCAACATTTCTAGGGTCTTCAAGAACTTTAGCATTTCCAGCCTTTGCGAAATCAGGATAATCATCTAATTGTTCTCTTGAATAACAACCAACATCTATAGCAATTATATTTTCTTTATTAAAAAATTTTTTTATTTCTTCTTTAAGTTGAAAACCTGCATGGTCACTAGCTAAAATAATCATAAATAATCATCTCCATAAATTAATTTTTTCTATTAAAACCTCAATTCCCTTTTGAATTTGCAAAGCTGTTTCAAAATAGGCTTCTTCATCTAGTCCATAAGGGTCTAACACATCTTCTCCAATTAACGATTTAAAAGATAAGACTTTTTTTGAATTTATTTTATTTTTTTGTGAATCAGTCATTGTGATGTATAGTATATTCTTGTCAATTTTACCAAGTTTTATAGATTTTCTATTTTGACTTGAGGCATTTAATCTCTTTAATGTTTTTTTTGCATTGTCAGTAATTTGTTCGCCCGTTGCTTCAAGTCCTCTTGAAATGACTTTAACGTCATCTATCTTTTTTTCTTTTATAACTTTTTTTAATAACCTTTCAGCCATGATTGAACGACAAGTATTTCCTGTGCATACAAAACAGATTTTTATCACAAACAACTCCTAATAAAATTAGTTTAACATATTTAACAAAAAAAACAAAACAAATATTTAACTTTTTGTTTTGTTTTAAAACAATCTTTTAAAATATAAGTCCAATAAAATAATACAAACAATTTAAAAAACAAGAGGAGTGATACGAATACTCACCAAATGTCTTTTAATTTTTCTTTTTCGCCTCAACTTTATTTTTTTTCATGTCAATAAATTTAGATTTCCATAATTTATCTAAATTATATTTTTCTCTAACAGATGTTACGAAACAATGTATTATAATTTCATCTAAATCAAAAACAATCCATTCACCCTTATTAAATCCTTCTGGATAATCTAATAATTTTAAATCTTCCATTAATTGAAGTGCTAGTTTTTTATTATTTGCTTGATTTGTAACAGAAACAATAAACATAATATTACAACTTTGTTGTTCATTGGATAAATCATATACTGCAATATCCTTATATTTTTTATTTTGCAAATAATCATAAATTTCTTCAATTTGCTTTAACACTTTAACCCCCAACCCTTTTATACAATTATATTTTATTCATTTGAATATGTCAAATATAATTTTAATTTTTTAAATTTTAGTTATTAACATTTTTTTGATTAAAATACAAAAAAATTGTCTATAAAATAGTTATGAATAAGTTTCTATTTATTTTTAAAATTATATTACGCTGTTCGCTTATATTTTTATTGGCATTTATTTGGTGTCGTTATTTTATTGGGGAGTTATGGATTTGTTTAATAACATCTTTTTTAATAACCTTACTTATAGAGTTTTTTATATGGCTATTTAACAAAAAGAAAAATTTAAAAGAAAATTTGAAACTCTATGAGAAAGAAAAAGCCGAAAACATATTTCTTTCACTAACTGCAGAAGCAGATTATCTAAATATATTTTTAGAACTCGTCAAAACTCGTCATAAAAACGCTATTAAATTTGATGATTTTATAGAAATAAAGCATGAAGATAATAATAAAGTCATATTATTCCCTTATCTTAAGTTTGGCAATCTTCAAATAGATGATATAACATTAATTTTGAAAAAATGTAGCGAACTGAACCCTGATAAAATCGTCATTCTTTGTAATGAATATGATAAAATTACGCAGTCCTTTATCAAAAATTTTGATATGGAAATTGTATTATTAGATAAATATGAAACCTATAAAGAACTTTATAAAGAATATGAATTTTTCCCTGAAATAAAATTAAAATACAAAAAAGAAGCAAAAAAAACAATAAAAGATTTGCTAGCTTACTCATTCAATAAAAATAGAACCAAGGGATATATTATATCCGCCTTAATTCTTCTTTTATCATCATTTTTTGTTAGAATGAATTTATATTACTATATCGTAGCCTCTCTTTTATTAATTTTTGCACTAATATCTTATACCAATCCCAAATACAACTCTCAACATACAAAAGAATTGTTATAATTAATATAAAAGTCTAATTTAAACAAATTCAATGTGTTTAAAATCTTTTTTAGACGACCTTCTATATAAAAGGATTTTATTCCCTATAACTTGGACAGGTTCAGTATTTAATTTGTCACAGATTTCATTTTTAACTTCTTTAGCGGTTAATGGGCAAGTTTTTAATACATTGATTTTAATAAGTTCCCTAGCCTCTAATAACCCTTCCAATGTAGTCATTGAATTTTCATTTAAACCTTCTTTCCCTATTTGCATTACACATTCTAAAGCATTTCCAAGACCTCTTAAAAATGCACGTTGTTTTGTCGTAATCATAATATTCTCCTTATTTTTAATTTTAATTATATTAACATAACCAATTATCTTAAATGAAAGGTTTTAACATTAAATGGAAATATATGAAAAAATCTAAATGTTTGTATTTAAATAATCTTTTTTTCGTTTAATTCATTATAAATCCGTTATTATCTGTAAAGTCAAATTTATTCAAAATATTCAAACACAATATCCTTTATTTTAACTATGCTACCATTTTTTAACCCCTTTTCTTTTAGCATATCAATAATGCCCATTTCTTGAAGCCTATTTTGAAAATATGCAAAAGAGCGAGTATCAGAAAGAACCACACCTCTGATAAAGTTATCTATTTTACCTCCGCTCAACACAAAAGCCCCCTCATCATCTCTAGTAATCGTGATAGAATCTTTATCTCTTTCATCAAAATCAAATTTTTCAATAGTTATAGGCTGTTTCTTTGGAATTTTACTTAATAATTCAAGTGTTTTATTTTTTAATTCTTCAACATTTTTATACGTAGCACAAGAAATAACAACAAAAGGTAAATTAATTTCTTTTTTAAAACGTTCTATTCGTTCATTTAAAAGTTCTTCGTCAATTAAATCAGATTTTGAAAGAACAATAATTTGAGGAGTTTTTGCTAGTTCTTCGCTGTATTTCTTTAATTCTTCATTTATTATTCTATAATCCTCTATAAAATCTCGACCATCGCTTTGAGATACATCAACTAAATGCAAAATAAGTCGAACTCTTTCAACATGACGTAAAAAATAATGCCCTAAACCTTGTCCTTGACTTGCCCCCTCAATTAAACCTGGAATATCTGCAACGACAAATGTTTCTCCTTTAACTTCGCATACTCCTAAATTAGGATATAAGGTTGTAAATGGATAGTTTGCTATTTTAGGATTTGCATTTGAAATAAAAGACAATAATGTTGATTTACCTGCGTTAGGGAAGCCTACCAAACCTACATCTGCAATTGTTTTTAATTCTAGTATAACCTCTTTTTGAACTGTAATTTCTCCAGTTTGAGAAAAGTGTGGAGCTTGTTTTATAGAAGATTTATAATAAGCATTCCCATGTCCACCTTTCCCACCTTTTAAGGCTATAAATCTCTCGCCTTCTTGATATAAATCTGCTATTATTTTGTTACTTTGAGCATCAATTATAACTGTTCCACTTGGAACTTTTATAATAATATCTTCACCATTTTTACCAGAACGCAATTGCTTTGAACCATTTTCTCCATTTTCAGCTACAAACTTTTTATGAAATCTAAACTCATATAATGTATTCATTGAATCTGTAGCCTCAAAAATTATGCTACCTCCATTTCCGCCTTCTCCACCATCTGGTCCGCCCTTGGCAGTTTGAGCATTACGCAAAAAAGATGTGGAACCATTTCCGCCGTTTCCTGCTTTAATAATAATTTTTACTCTATCTAGAAACATAAGTTTAGTTTCTCCTTTAATTTAATTGAAATTTACAATCAAAATTTATACATCAAAATGATTAAAAAACAAAAATAATAAATAATTTTGAAAAATAAAAAATAAGTATTGCAACTACATTCTAAAAATTCTAAAAATTTAGATTACTTATATATTTTATTATATATAAAAATATTTAAAGTATTGTGTCACAAATTCAAAAATAATATTTCTACTATATGTAGTTACTAATATGCACATACAACCAACAACATATAGTTTATTTTTTATTCTTTATGTATTCGCACATATTATTAAAGGGACAATTTTCACAATCAGGTTTTTGTGATTTGCATTTATATCTGCCAAATAAAACCATTTGCAAATGTAATCTTCCCCAATCTTTTTTATCAAACTTATTCATTAGGGCTTGTTCACATTTATATGGATCTTCAGTTTTTGCAAAACCTAATCTATTTGACACTCTTAATACATGAGTATCAACTGCAATTGCATCCCCTTTAAACGCTTCTGAAAATACAACATTTGCGGTTTTTCTCCCCACTCCAGCAAGTGATTGCAATTTGTTAATATCTTTAGGAACTTCACTATTAAATTTTTCTATCAAATCTTTACTCATTGATAATATATTTTTAGCTTTATTGTGATAAAAACCACATGAATGTATTTTACTTTCTAATTCTGATTGAGTAAGAGTCAACATTTTTTCTGGTGTATTATACTCTTTGAATAATTCTCTTGTTACTTGAACAACTCTTTTATCAGTGCATTGTGCAGACAAAATCACCGCCACTAAAAGCTCATATGGTGAATTATATTCAAGTTCGCATTTTGGTTCTGGAAAAAAACTGTTTAATCCATCTATAAACTTTTTTACTTCCATTTTACATCCTATTTCATTAGCGGGAATAAGATTGTATCTCTTATATTTGGCAAATCAAATATAAACTGAACAAATCTATCTATTCCGAAACCCAGACCTGAAATCGGAGGCATTCCATGTTCCATTGATAAAAGAAAATCTTCATCTAAATCCATAGCCTCTTCCTCACCTTGACTCTTTTCTTCCAATTGTTTTTCAAGCAATTTTCTTTGAACAATTGGGTCAACAAGTTCAGAATAAGCCTTAACGATTTCTGCACCACCAGCGACAATTTGGAACGCATCAACAATTCTGTCGTCTTTATCATTACGTCTAGCAAGAGGCATAAGTTCGGCTGGGTAATTAAAAATAATTGTAGGATTTTTTATTTCATTTCTTATTTTTCTTTTGTATATAAAATCTATTAAAGTTCTAACAGATTTACATTCTTCAAGTTCTCCATAAGAATAAAGACCTTTTTCTACGACCTTATCTTTAAATTTATTAAGGTCATTTTCATCAAGAAAATCAAATCCTAAAATTTCTTTAAGTTTCTCAACATAATTTACTCTTGGCCATTCACTATCAAAATCTATTTCTTGTCCTTGGCTTACAATCTTTGTAGTTCCTATACACTCATTTAAAAGTTTTATTATCATTTCTTTAAAAAATTTAATATTATCTTCAAAGTTCCAATAAGAAGCATACCATTCTACTTGTGTAAATTCTTGAAGATGCGTCGTATCCATCCCTTCATTTCTAAAATCTTTACCAAGTTCAAAAACCCTATCAAATCCCGCGCTTATACATTGTTTTAACCAAGTTTCTTTTGCAATTCTTAAATTACACTCCATATCTAGTGCGTTATGATGAGTAAAGAAAGGTTTTGCACTAGCACCTGAAACGCTTGTTTGCAAAATAGGAGTTTCTACTTCAATAAACTCATTTTCTTCTAAATATCTTCTTAAAAATGAGACTATTTTACTACGAGTCAAAAAAACTTTTCTTGAAAAATCATTTGTAATCAAGTCTAAATATCTTTGCCTATAAATAGTTTCTGTATCACTTAAACCATGAAATTTTTCAGGCAATGGTCTTAATGCCTTTGATAATAATGTTATTTTTTCACATTTTATTGTTATTTCACCTGTTTGAGTTGTATAAACCTCGCCTTCTACACCAACAAAATCGGCGATATCAATCATTTTCTTATAAAAATCATACGCCTGTTCATCTAGTTCATTTCTACCTACCGACACCTGAATTTTAGCATTAATATCACGAATTTGTATAAACCCAAATTTACCCATTACTCTCTTAAAGATAATTCTACCAGCAACTTTTACTTTTTCACCTAATCTTTCTCTAGCTTCTGCTATAGTGCAAGTCCTTTCGAATTTATCCTTGTAAGGAATCTCTCCTGCATTTTTTAAATCTTCAATCTTTTTTCTTCTAATATCAACTTCATTAGATAGCATTTGTGTTTCTGCCATAATTGTAAATCTCCTTTAAAATATAACTTAACACAAATTGCAAAATATGTCAATTATTTAAATCTATTTTTATAATAATAATAATTTTTATTAACCTTATTTATATAATCTCTTGTTTCTTTAAAAGGAATCTTATTCAAAGTCTTCCCATCAGAAGAATATTCGTTATTATTTAGCCAATTATTCACATTTTGAGGTCCCGCATTATAAGCACATAAACCTACTTCAACATTTTGATATTTATCAATTAAATATGAAATATAATAGCCTCCTAATTCTATATTGTAATCTGCTTGTAAAAGTTTTTCATCACTATATTCCTTACCCAATTTATTAGACAACCATTCAGCAGTAGAAGGCATAATTTGCATTAGTCCTCTAGCACCTTTTTGAGAAATTGCATTTTCGTTATAACCACTTTCAACATTAATAACCGAAGCAATCAAAGCCTTATCTACATCGTATTTTGCCGAAACAACTGAAATTTCATCTTGATATTTTAATGGATAAAAATAGGAATAAAAACATCCTAGCACATATGTCAAAATTACTGCACATATCAACAAACTAAATGTTACAAAGAAAGTTCTCATTTTGTTAATCCTTATAAAAATACTAAAGATAAATTAAAGTAAATGAACACTAATTTATCTCTTATTTTATTCTATTTATAAAAGTGATAAAAATACATTAAATGTGTTTTTATTAAAATGATATTTTTTATATCGGCTTAATTTGAAAGAAAAACAACAAGAATAAACTTACCTTTTCTTCTTCTAACCTAAAAAAGATAATGAATAATAAGCCATTATCTATTTTTATTATTAAAATAAATCGACAAAATGATTATTGATTATAAACGTTCAACCATTTGTCTATTACCAACTATTCTTAACGAATAGAATCCCACAAACGACCTAAAAGGTTTAGACGACAAAAATTGTCTAGCAATTGGCAAATTTCTCGCATCAAATTTTACAGATATTCCACAAGCTTGCCCCGCCTCTCTAGGCGTGTTTATAATCATTGAATAGTAATTTTTAGATTTAAACATATTAGCAAAATATAACGTTTCATTCCTAGAAGAAAAAACCGCAATTACAAACATAATTCCTCCCACAATTATGCACAAAAATCCCTCTAATTTACTATATTATATTTATAAAGGAAAGTTTACTAATGATTTATTTAGACAATAGTGCTTCCACTTATATAAAACCAAAGGAAGTTATAAAAACAGTCAATGATAGTTTGCTTCACTACACAGCAAATCCTGGAAGAAGCGGTCATGTTGCAAGCATAAAAACAGCACTAAAAATTGAAGAAGTTAGAGAAAAGTTAGCACAATATTATGGTGCCGAAAACAGTCAAAATGTTATCTTTACACATAACTGCACACAAGCTTTAAATTTAGCCATTTTAGGAAGTGTAAAAGATAATGGTCATGTAATTTGCACTGAAAATGAACACAATTCAGTTTTAAGACCTTTAGAATATCTAAAAAGTGAAGGTAGAATTGATTACTCTATAGCTTACCAAAAAGAGCCAAAAGGTATAACTATAGAAGATATAAAACCTTTAGTTAAACCAAATACTTATATGATTATTTGTAACCATATTTCAAATGTTAATGGTGCAAAATGCGAATTAAAAGAGATTGGCAATTTTTGTAAACAAAATAAGATAATTTTTCTAGTAGATGGCGCTCAAAGTTGTGGTCATGAAAAAGTTAATATACGAGATCTAAATATTGATTATTTAACTATTGCAGGACACAAAGGATTTTATGCTCCTCAAAGTATTGGGGCTTTAATAATGGGCAATTCTTATCGCCCATCTCCTATTTGCTTCGGCGGAACCGGCACAAATTCTTTAGAATTATATCAGCCTGATATTTATCCCGAAAGACTAGAAAGCGGAACAATATCTACACCTTTAATTTTAGGACTGGGAGCGGGAATTGATTTTGTAGAAAACAATTTTAATGATATTATAAATAAATTAGATGATCTGACAACATATTTAAATTTTGAATTATCAAACTTAAATAATATCGATTGTTTGACTTCTCCTGAAAATTCAAACGGCGTTTTGGCTTTTAATATAAAAGGATTTCATTCAAATGATATCGCCAATCTTCTTAATGAAAAATATCAAATATGCGTTCGAGGAGGCTACCATTGTGCTCCAATCAAACACAAGGCATTAAATACCCTAGAAACAGGCGCTGTCCGAGTTTCCATATCATATTTTAACACTTTCAGTGAAATTCAAAGATTGATTCATATTATAAAACATATAAAATAGAAAGTTGTAAATTTGACAATATAATAATTATAAATATATAACA
>CALWCW010000045.1 GCA_944376495.1 uncultured Clostridia bacterium
GTGGCATTATCTGGGAAAGAAAGGGCATAGGCTTTGAAAGCTTCATACTCACTGTCAAAACTTTGAACAAAACTATGAGCCATAGTTCCAAGGACTGGCACATTATATTGTTTTCCTGTTAATGTGCATGCAGTTCCAATTGCACCTGCAATATAAGCATCAACCGCACCTTCATTTGCAGCTTCAGCGCCTTGAGCACGTCTTGTTCCAAATTCCATAACTCCTCGTCCTTGTGCAGCACGAACAATTCTTGACGCTTTTGTTGTAATTAAAGATGAGTGGTTAAACATTACTAGCAAAGCAGTTTCAACGAGTTGTGCTTCAAGCAAAGGTGCTTTTATTGTAATCACTGGTTCGTTTGGAAAGACAATTGTTCCATCTGGAACTGCATAAACCTCTCCTGTGAAGTGAACATTTTTTAAATAATCCAAATATTCAGAAGTAAATTTATTTAAACTTTTAAGATAAGCAATATCTTCTTCGCTAAAATGAAAATTTTGCAAATATTCCAAACATTTTTGCACGCCATTTGCAATTACAAAACTTGCTCCGTCAGGGCATTTTCTAAAGAAAACATCAAAGCAAGCGGTTTTATTTTGAATTTTGTTATTAAAATATCCTTGCCCCATTGTCAATTCATAAAAATCTATAATCATATTATTCATTTTCGTTTTCTCCTTTTATTTTATTAAGGACATCTTCTTGTCCTTCTTTGACCATATATTTAATAAGGTTTTTATTTCTTCTTATGTCTGTTCCGTGAATGTTTATCTTATCTCTATCTATAGGGACAAACTCACATTCGGGGAAGTAAAGTTCATTCAAAGTTCGATAACTCTCATCGCCATATTTAGCGGTTATGTTTTCCTTAATCATCCTTTTAAATTCTTGCGACCACTTTTTCATATCAAAAGGTTGGACAGGGGTTTCATCAAAGAAAACAAATTTTATGTTGCTATAATTTTTATAATGTTTTTTAAGCCATTCTAGTCTTTTTGATGGTGGAAAATATGGGAAATTGTCTTGTTTGCAAATTGCTTTTGATTTTTCTGGTGCTTCCGCCAATACGACTAGCACTTTTTCGCATTCTTGCAATGCTTTGTCTATGACACTCAAATGCCCAATATGTGGTGGCAAAAATTTTCCAACAAAACAACCATATTTTTTCATTTTTCGTCCTCCAAATCTTTTAGTTTCTTTTCTAGTTCTTTTATTTTTTGACGTTGTAAAAAGGCTCTTAATTGCAATTTGCCTTGTGCTCCAAATTTTCTACTATTCAAAATGTATTCAAGTTTGTCAAGTTCCACAGGCACAACTTTTATGTCTTCAAATTTGTCTAAATGTTGGTCATGAGCAAGTGAAACTTCTGCTTCGTAAAAATCTATTGACTCATCGCTCATTCCAGCAGAGGTATAGGCGGGAGTTTCAACTCGTTGAATTGTTTTTACTCTTGCTCCAATTTCTTCTTCAACCTCTCTCGTTGCACTATCAACACTTGCTTCTCCTTTTTCAACAAGACCTGCAGGAATGCTGAAAATATAATCATTGAGAGGTTCTCTAAACTCTTTAATTAGATATACAAACATTTTTCCGTCAACAAATTGATAAGGAATAATATTAACTGCATCAACCTTCAATGTTGGCTCAATTATTTCTGGAAGTTCTCTTCTTGTGACAATTTCATAGATTTTTTGTCCGTTTTCGGCTTGAAATGTTGCTTTATATAGGTTTAAAAATTTATTGTCTGTTATTTTTTCTGCTTTAATAAATTTATTTTTATTTTTTTCGTTTTTGAAATTGACAACGACTCCCAAACTTTCAAATTCCATTGCAACTTCTCTGTTTATTTTGTCGGCTTCGTGACCTTGACCATTAAAAGTATCAATTGCCTGTTCATCTATTTTGACAATTGTGTCAATTTTGTTTTGAGTAAAATATTTAATAAGGCTATGAGTGAAATCTCGCACGCATATGTCAGAACAGCATCCAGTAACTTCAATATTGTCAAAACTAAACCTTTTTACTAATGCTTCAAATTCTTTTGTATTAAAACCATTAGTCGTATTTTTGTCTATTATAATAAAATCATTCATATAAGGTTTAAGTTCGTCTATAATTTCGCTTTCCCATGACCCTTTGACGCAGTGTTTAGGATAAAACTTGAACTCCTCATCATTTTCGTCATGGCAATCTCTAAATGCAACAATCAAATCGCCATATGTTTTAGCCTGTTTGATTTTTTCTATTATACTTGGAACAATTCTTTTAATGTTTTTATCAGCAAGCGCTCCATCTTGTGCAAAACCGTTGACCATATCAATAATTACAAGCAAATTTTTCATATATACCTCCATATTTTAAATTGAAAATTTACTAATGAAAATAGAATTTTATGTTATTTTCATTATGATAATATCATATTATTTATAACTTGTCAAGTATTTTTATGAAAATTCTTGACAAAATATTATCATTATGTTATTATCATTATGACAATTATTCATAAAATGTTATAAGGAGGTAAAAATGAATAAAGAAATAGTTTATAAAGTAGAAGAATTTATCAAAGATTATGTTTTTAACAAGGCTCATTCAAAGGGGGTTACGATTGGCATGAGTGGCGGGAAAGATAGTTTGATTGTTGCTAAATTATGCGCCGAGGCTATAGGAAAAGAAAACGTGCTTGGGGTTATCATTCCAAACGGCAAGATGAAGGATTGTGAGATAGCCAAAAAATCTTGCGAAATCATTGGTATCAGATATTATATAGTTGATATTAATAAAATTTATAATTTATATATTGATTATATTAAAGATATTTTTGAAAAGGAAAATGTAGATTTATCAACCGTGACAACTTTCAACTTGCCACCAAGAATTAGAATGACACTTCTTTATTCTATTGCTGGAAGCATGAATTATCTTGTTGCGAATACTTCTAATTTATCAGAAAAAGAGGTCGGTTATACTACAAAATGGGGTGACAATGTGGGAGATTTTGGGCCTATTGTGAATTTTACAAAGAGCGAAGTTTGCCAAATAGGACTTTTGCTTGGACTTCCTGAAGAACTTGTCAATAAGACTCCAGAGGATGGACTTTCTTCTCAAACTGACGAAGATAAATTGGGATTTAGTTATTCAAGCCTTGACAGATTGATTAGAGAAGGAAAATCAGATGAGAAAGATTACGAGAAAATTTTAAGAATGCACAAGGCAAGCGAGCATAAACGAAAAGGTGTTACTGAATATAAAAATGATTTATATAATTTTTTTGAAAATGAATTTGAAGATGAGAGAGAATAATGTTATAATAGATATAAGTTAATCATGAAAAGCAAAATCTTAAAGATAGAAAAATAAAACATGAGGTGAAAATGGAACTTTCAAAAGAAGATAAAGATTTTTTAGAACTTTATAGTGACAGCATTTACGAAAAACCATCTGTCACTGTTGATGCAGTTATTCTGCGTCTAGTCGATAAAAAAATTGACAACTATAGAAAATTGCCCGAAAAAAAATTGCAGGTTTATTTAATGGAAAGAAAATATCCGCCATTTAAAGATAAGTTCGCAGTTGTCGGGACTTTTATCGACCTTAATAACGAACTTTCAAAGACAATGAAAATGTGCGTTGTGAATAAGATAGGGCTTGAAGATTATTATTACGAACAACTTTTTACCTTTGGCGAAAAACAACGTGACCCAAGAACGCGTGTTTTGTCTGTGAGTTATTTGCTTTTGACAAATCAAAATGTTAATTTAAAAAATGGTGCATGGTTTGATATAGATTTAGTCGAAAAGGAGTGCAAAGTAGAGGAAACGGATAGAGGTTATAAAGTGCAAAAAGAAATAAGTATAACTCTATCAAATGATAATCTTAAACTTGAAAATGAATTAACGCAAGTTACAAGCAAAGAAAATCTATCTTTGACAAATGAGGTTATAGTGAAAAATTCGTCAATTGCTTTTGACCATATTAAAATTATATATTACGCATTAAATAGGCTTAAAAACAAACTTGAATATACAGACATTATTTTCAGTCTTTTGCAAGATAAATTCACTTTGACAGAACTAAAAAATAGTTATGAAGTCATTTTAAGGCAAAAATTATTGGATGCTAATTTTAGACGAAAAATTTCTGGACTTGTTATGCCAACAGATGAATACGTTGGAGATAAAGGCCATAGACCAAGCAGACTTTTTAAAGCCAATCCAAATTGGAATAAAGAAAGAATAGGTGACTGATGAAAATAGTATCATATAATATCAACGGACTTCGTGCTTCAATGAAACTTGGACTTGATAAATTTATTAAAGAAAATGATTTTGATGTTTTGTGTTTTCAAGAAGTTCGGGCAGGAGAGGAAATTGCAAGAAATTTTTTTGAAACCTCTCAAACAAGCATTTTTGATGACTATTTATCACAACAAAAAGATGATTTTTCTTCATTTTATAAGTTTTATAATTGTGGGAAGAAGGCAGGCTATGCTGGAACAATGGTTTTAAGCAAAATTAAACCGATAAAAGTCCTCTATGATATGGGCGATATTTGGAAAGATGACGAAGGAAGAACAACAACTCTATTTTTTGACGATTTGATTGTTGTCAATGCCTATATTCCAAACGGAAATTCAAGATTAGAATTTAAAATGCAGTATTTAGAGGCACTTACAAAATTTCTTTCTATGCTTAAAGAAAATTCTTCAGTTGTTTGCGTTGGTGATTTCAATATAGCAAATGAAGAAATAGACCTTACAAATCCAAAAGAGTGCAAGAATAAATCAGTATTTTTGCCCATTGAAAGAAGTGCTTTTAAGGAAATATTAAAACTTGGTTATATTGATACTTTCAGATTTCTTTATCCTCAAAAAGTAGAATATTCATGGAGAAGTTATCGTTCAAGACAAGAAAATTTGTTGCCACCAAACTATAATTCGTGGAAATATCGTATTGATTATGCAATTTTTTATAACAACGATAGTTACATAATAAACTCTTGTCAAATGCCAGACCTTATTTATAGTGACCACCTTCCAGTCATTTTGGAAATAAGAAAAAAGGTTAATCTCTAATTATTTTTATATTAACTATGGACAAATTAAAGATTTTGTAGTAAAATAAGAGTAAGAATACATATTTTCTTACTTTTATTTTAAATAAAATCAACTTTTAAACAAGTAGAATATAGAAATATAATAAAAAAGAATGAAAATAAAATATCAATAAAAATAATGTGGGGAGATGAAACGTAATGAAAAAATTAGACCAAAGAGTTTTTAAGTTTCCAAATGGTGTAACGCTTCTTTATAGTCAACATAATGTGAATAATACAACAAATTTTGCAGTGGGATTTTTAGGTGGCGCAAGAAAAGATGGACAAATTCCGGGGACTGCTCATTTTTTAGAACACTCTTTAATTTCTTGCAATGACAATATTGATGAAAATTTTTTAAGAAAGTTTTTACGAAATTATAATATTAATTTGAATGGGTTTACCTCTGAAAATTTTATTGGTATAAATGTTGATACTCCAAATTCTAAATTAGAAGATAGTTGCGTTTTATTGAATGCTTTTCTATTTAATAGGAACTTTAATAGTGAAAAAATAATAAAAGAAAAGATGACTATAGAACAAGAAATTTTACAAAAAGAACCTACTGCAATTAAAGAAATTATTAAACAAATTCAATCAAACACCTTTTCTGATGAAGTTGCTGGAACTATAGAATCTATTGAAAATATTGATGAAAAAGTTTTAAGAGATTATATTGACGATAATTTTGTCGCTGAAAATATGGTTATTGCAGTTTCAAGCAATTTAGAATTTGATAAAATTTTATCATTGGCTGATAAATATTTTGCATCTAAAGTTAAGTCTTGCCCAGAAAAGACGAATAAACCAGTGCGACCAGAATTCTACTATCCAGCAAATTCTTACGCAATAAATGTTAAACATGATTTTAAAACAGTGCAACTTGAACTTATTTATCATGTTCATCAAACTGAAAAAGAAGCAGAACTTTATTGTTTTGTTGAAGATTTCTTGTTTAATAATTATAGCGGACTTTTGTTTAAGAAATTGAGGGCAGAAAGAGGACTTGTTTATGGAGCCGACCATAATGCCTATTCGCTTTCAAATTCGGTAATAAAAGTGATAAGCCTTAAAACAAGCGGAAATCATATTAATGAAGTAATAGAGGTGCTAGGAGGAATTTTAAAAGACCTTACAACAAATGGAATTTCTGATGAAGACTACAAGGATTTGCAAACGTTAGCCTCTTCTATGCAGGAAAGATTGACAGGATGTTCCATTTTATCTCCACAAATTCTAATTGATAGATATATTAATGGTCGAGAGATGTTTTTTGATAACCAAGTCAATGAGATAAAAAATTTATCAAAACAGCAAATAAATGATTATTTAAAAATGGTATATGCGAATAAAAACATTATTTTGACTTTGGTGGGAGATTTTGAGGAAAACAACTTATATTCAATTGAAGAAATAGAAAAACTTTTAGGTGCTAAAAAATCACAACTTTTTTACAATAATTCAACTGGTGTCATGATGAGAAATGATTGTTCGATTATTAGTCAGCCAATACCCGAACTCTACTTAAAATCTCTTTTAAGAAGTGGTTCGGTGGCGTTTGTTCGAGGTGGGTTCTTTACAGATAAAATTAGAGGTCAACTTTTAGATATGTTAGAATCTAGAGAAAAAACGAAAGTTGCTTTTGTTGATAGGGTTTTTAACAACGAAAATCAAAAAATTGAACGAGATACAGATGATAAATTTGAGAATGAGTAGAAATAGGGAGTGAATATGATTGAAAGAAGATTGACAGGGTTTAATATTAAAGAAAAAAAAGATGATTTTGTTTTAATTCCTTTGGTTTTCATTTTGGAAAACGAGAAATATCACGGCTTTGTTCCTGGGTTTGTTATGAAAGATATAATAAGTAGCGACCTTAATGAGTGTAAAAAAATGTTGACGAATTATGTGAAAACCGAGGTAAAAAAAATGATAGAGGAAAATATTGATTTTCCTTATTTCCCTGAAGATTGCGAAATTAAAGAAGATTTTAAAAATGTTGTTGATATTTTAAGAAAAAGTTTTATTGTAAATAATTAAAATTAATTTAATAAAAATTCTTAAATAAAAGAAATTAATAATAGATTGTGTTGACATAATTCATCAAATTACACTGTATATCTTAGAAAAGAACTTTAAGGTTATTAATGACAAATAAAAAACTATACGTTATAATAATTTATGGAGATTTATTTATGCAAAAACTAATACAAAGAATTTTTAGTGAAGGCACAACCCCAATAATGAGCGATGAAGGACTGCTTAAAGTTTTTCAATTTTATTATGAAAGATGTATAAAAGGACTTCCGCTTTCTTATGGGAAAGATTATGGTGGTGGTCCGTCACGAGGCATAAAACTAACAACCAGCAAACAAAGAATCGATGATTTGAATTTTAATAAAGAAGCAGTTGAAACCTATGTTAACAGTGAATTTAGAAGATTGTACGGTTCTTCTTATTCTGGCAACATTTATGACGACTTCCCTTTCGGTAGATTTAAAAATGGTAATTCTGGTGCTGAATATGATACGAGAATTTATATAAATGTCCCATTTGGAAAGGTTAGATATGATTTTGTATTACTATATGCGAAAATGTGCAAAGAAAAAGGTATTCCTTGCGGAGCAAAGTTCTTTGAAAAGAATTCTACAAATGCTGCATTTGACAATATGGTCTTGTATTCTTCTCACGAACACTTGGCAGTTAATTTAGAAATTTTAGAAGAAATAAGTCGCAAACTTCCCAAGTTTACCGAAAGTTGTGGTTCCCCAATTGCAAGTGCTTTGAACTATTCTTATTACGCAATCGCTCACTATGGAGATACAGCAGCTACATACAATGGTTGGTTTAATAACCTTTCAAGTAGAGCCTTTTGTATAACTCTATCAAAATTGATAAGTGATCACTTTGAATTTTACAATTCTTTAACAGACAACGAAAAAAGAGTTATCAATTTGATAGCAAATTCTACAACCTTAATAAGAAAAAATAAAGTTAAAAGTAGAGAAACTGTTATGCCAAGAGAACTACAAGGAATTGATTTAGGAAAAGATGGAGTGCAAATTGCTAATAGTGTGTTTAAAAAGTTTGTTGCAACAAATCCAAAGTTGACAAATAAACAAATAATACTAAAACTTAAAGAAGAAATCGAAACAATCGCTTCATTAAGCAATTTTGGAGATACTAAACACAAAAATATACCAATTAGTTTAAGAGAAAGCGACTATTTGACGTTAGGGATAAATCTAGAAAGTATTATTAAAAATAAAGGTTCAAATAAAACGACTAAAACCCCTTTTTCAAAAAAAAGAATTAGCAAAATTATGGCTCTTGATGAGAGAAAGCTAAAAATTGAAGTTATGAAAGCAGGCTATTCTTTTGCTGATGTTGACGGAAAAGGGAAAGTAGAATTACGAGCAATGTTTTTTGATAAAATTACACTTGACAGTGAAAGTGTGATAAGCATTTTATGTGGTGGCGAAGTTCAATTAAAACAATTTTTGTTATACTTTGGAGCAAATGTGAAAGATATATCAAGTAAATCTCGTGAGGAACTTGAAGAGATGTTTATCAATAAGGTTGGTTTAGATGAGATTATTAAAGCAAGAGAAGAAGTTAAACAACTAGAAAACGTTTCTGGGGAAAAAAGGAATCATAGATATGAAAACGTTTTATCCGCAATGCGACTAAATCGTGGCAAAACTATAATTGAAAGTGAAAATTATAAAAGATTAAAAACAAAAAAAGAAAGAATCGATTATCTTAATTCTCTCTCACTAGCCGAGCTAGAAGATGCTGAAATTTATTATACATACAAGCAAAATGCACAAAAGATTGCAGAAGATACAATGTCTATAATCTTTTAGATTTTTTCTTAATTTATGCTATAAAATTCGTAAGGGGAGTAATATAAAATTATTATTAAAACAAATATAAGAATACAAAAATAGCGAATTATGTATTGTGACAGAATACGACTTTAAAGATAAAGATATTGATATTTCAACAGCGGAAATCAATGGTAAATGTGCTGTGTAAACACCCAAGTCAAAGATATGATTTTTGTTATCTCTGGGGGAGGGTATTGAAAAGGAAACAATCAATTTCAAAAAAGGAGAGGCAATCTTAATTGATAAAGGTGAAAAATACTGTTGGGATTCTATTTGCAAAGTTGTTATGACTTGCTCTCCTGCTTGGACACCCGAGCAACATAAAATGGTAAAATGATAGTATAAAATTTACTGCAAGTGTTGCTATGCAAAAAATTTCACCAAAAGTCAATGGGAGATAAACTTGCCGGTAATATTTACGAACGCAAAACTGACCTTGAATTTGAGTACAAGTAATGCTATGAAAAACTATTAAGAGAAAAACAAGCCAAAAGGAAAAGGAATAAAGATTTTGAGATGTAAAAGTTGGCATACAAGTGTTGACTTTCAATAATTCC
>CALWCW010000046.1 GCA_944376495.1 uncultured Clostridia bacterium
ATACTAGCGCAAAAAATTATGCCTTTATTAAAACTTTAACTGGGTTCTCTAGTGTTAGTGGCGTTGTTCTCAATGTTAATAATAATATTGATGCAGGAGAAGAAACAATTTATTCTGGACTTGTTCAATCGCTTAGTGGCAGTGCAGTTGTTTATGCTTCACAAGTTTTAGGTAGCATTGAAGTTGGAAGTTATATTGAAAATGGAGATACAGTAACATCTAACAAAGTTGAAATATCAAGTTTTGTAGGAACTATGGAAGGAGGAAAGATTTATGATAGTTCTGCAGACGTTGAAATCCTTTATCGTGCCACTGAAGGTGGTTCAACTTATGGCTTTGTTAAATTAAATGGTGATAAAATAAAATCAATAGAAAATAGTTATACTATTGGTTCAATTACAACTTATGTAGATGTAAATATGTTCGCATTTACAAATGGTGCATCTAATACAACCATAAATAATGCCTATACTGCAACTTATCTTAATTGGAATGATTATACAAGTTCTGATAACTTGCCAGACGCAGAAACCACATTCTCTATATTTGGTTTAAGTAGTGGCAAAACTAATTACAATCTTAACAGAGTTACTTATGATAGAAATGCACTCAATGTTAGAATCATAGAAAAAAGAGGTACAAGTAATACTCAAGGTGGAGCCACAGTTGATATAGTAGAAGAAGGAGTGACCATTGAAACTGAATTAGAAGCGGCAGACCCTGAAGACACAACTACTACTTCTACATTATTTAATGAATTTAATACCGAAGATGATAACAACAATCTGCCTAAAATGAAGTGGTATCAAGATAGTAACTTTAATTACAACTATCCAACATTAAATTATGGTTATTTGAAAACTTCTTCTTATGCAACTATAACAAGCACTAGCACTGATGGTATTAGTGGTTATGATTCTTATGTTGTTACAAATACATATACTCGTTCAGGACATAATGTTAAAAATACAAACACAAACGCATACTATATGGTTCCTAATGCTGGCGTGTTATATATGATTTTTGAAAGTGACGAAAAAGAAGGAGGAATAGCAAATCAAAATTATGTATTATTAAATGATATTGATTTGCAATTTACAGAGTATTCAGAAGCAGAAGATAAAACTCTTTCAACTACTTTTACTGGTAATTTTGATGGTCAAGATCACACAATAGACAATTTAAAAAATGCAAGTTTGTTTAACGTAGTTGGAACTAATACAGCAGGTGCTAATACAACAGATGAACAATTAAGAGAAAATACAATTATAAGAAATTTAAGACTTACAAATGCTTCTAATTCTGGTGGTATTTTGGCCAATACAATTTATACTGCAACTATATCTAATATTACAATTTCAGGTTCTGTGAAAGTAACGGCTACAAATAACGGAGAATATGGTGCAGTTGCAAATCTTATTGAAGGTGGTGAAGCAAATACAATCACTAATATGGCGACAGTTGATGTAACAGGTTCAACAGATTCAGTTGACAATGTTCTTGTTGGTGGTTTATTTGGTCGAGCAAATAACGCAAGTATTCTATATTGCTCAAATTATGGACCAGTTAACGATTCAAGTGTTTCAAACACAAAAGTGACAGCAAGTGACACATCAGAAAGTACAGAAAATAATGCTACAGAAACAACACAAGTAAAAGGTTCATTTGTTGGAGGAATTGTTGGGGCTGTTTATGGTATAAAAGAAAATACTACGGGCGAAGGTGAATCAGCTGTTACAACAATAACCGCAACAACAGATGGATATACAGAAATTACAGGAAGCTATAATGCAACATCAGTTCTTTCAAATTATGCAACAAATAGTAGTTTGTCAACCAAAACAGGCTATTTCTATGCAGGTGGTATTGTTGGCTATGCTGTAGGAGGAGTTGGAATACAAAATAGTTATAACTCTGGAATGATTAAAGCAGGAAATAAGAGTAATAATGTTGAATCTTATGCAGCAGGAATAATTGCATATGGAAATAATGCTAATATAATTCTTTTAAATTGTTATAATGAAGGAAACATTGAAGCACTTGGCTCAAATCCAGAAACACAATTTAACTGGGGTAATGGATGGAGTCTTGAATTAGTTCAAACAAGTGAACGTAACGTTTGGGCTTATGGAATTGGTTATTTAGTTAATTACAATACAGCAGATACTCAAAATTGCAGTAATAGAGATGAAGATCTAATCAGTAATAATGGCGCTGTAAGAAATAATGGATTTTTAATTAATTCTTGGAGTTGGGGAACATTAACAAGTAGTTTCCCAAGAAGAACAAGAACTGTAGTTGGAGAAACAGGTTGGAGTGGAGTAATCGTTTGGCAGTTTACTGGTAGAAAGATAGAAATTAAATATGGAGTAGACTATCCAAATCAAAATGAATCATATAATGGACGTGTTTTAAAAGAAGGTGAAGATGTTTATGTATCTTCAAGAGATAGTTTTGGATTACCTAAAACGTTTGCTGTTAAAATTCAGAAATATGTTGCATATAATTATTACACTTATCTAACTAACATATGGGGTGGTGGTCGTGGCAACTGGGTAATAGATGGAACAAAAGCAGGTAAGGTTGTAAGTACCGATTACTGGGAATATAATTTTAGGTATGGATTAAATGGGACTAATACTAGAATTTGGGATAATAAATTAGGAATTACATATGATTATTTTAAAAATATATCTATATCAAGTAATCAAAATATTAGAGGATCAGTTAACGAATCTACAGTAAAAGAAGGAACTCGAAGCAGCCAAACTGGAACAGTTAAAACAACAAATATTGGAGGTCAATCATATTATATTGCAGACACAAACAACCTTAATAATATTTTTAGTGCAGGACTGTTCATTTATGAAACTAATATTGAAACTACTTTACCATATCTAGGAAATGCTAATTATTATGAACTTCAAGATGTTAAATATACTAATGGGTCAACAACAGGTGATGTTAATACTTTGATTACTGGAATTAGTGAATCTAATGGTAATGCTGTTTTAACAGTAAGATTCTATAGTTCAACTAACCCAGAAGGAATATTAAGTTATACAGTTGTATGCAATTATAACGAAACATTAACATTTGATGATGTAAGCAGTCTTGATTATGTTTATGTGAATGATTATTCTATAGGAATTGATGTAGATTATAACGGAGAACTATATTATCCAAATGGTTATACTTTATTCAATGATAATATTAAAGATGAATCTGGACAAACAAAATTATATAATAATATTGTTAAACTTGCAAAAGAGGATGTTGTAGATAGTGAAACTGGTGAAACTACTACTGAACCAGAAGAACTTGATGATAGTGCAGATAACTACATTTATCTTGTTCATGACACAACAAATGATTTATTACTTTACATTCCAAATGCTAAATTAACAAATTCATATACAAATTTAAATATCACAGTTAATATTGAAGATGGTTTTGATATAACAAATTCAACTCAAGTAAAAGGAATCATTGAAGAAAAGTTTAGCAATAAAACTTATCAAATGGTTGGAGTTAGTCTTTCTGATCAGGGCACAAAATATGTTGAAGACGGATTTAAATTCTCTGAAAGTTCATCACAAATTAGTGACAATATCAATGCAAGCGGGTCAGAAACAACTGATAATGTAAATATAGCATATGGCTCAAAAGTAAGTAATTTAACATCTAGTGTAAATTTAAATGAAAACTTTAGTTATTCAGTAAATGTCCTATTAAATAACGTTCTTTCAAATGCAAATGGTGATTATACTTCTTATACTATTTCAAATGGTTCAACAAACATTGCTACATTTACTTTTAGCGGAACAACTTCTGCAGGTGAATGGAATGTAACAAATGCAAATACATCTATTACTATAGACGGAACAAGTTATAATTTAACAGTTTCAAAAAATAGTAATTATTTATCACTTACAACGTCTTCTTTAAGTGCAACAAGCTTAACAAATATGGAGCAAGTTAAGAATTCTATTGTAAATAGCATTAGAAATTGGACGGTCACTGGAATAACAAATGCCACATCAGTTGCGGCGGTAACAACACAAGTGTCATCAACAAACATATTTTCGGCTTCTCATGTATATACAATGACTTTGAATACTCAATCATCTGATATGATTATGTTGACATCTGATTTATCTTCTACTATTCTAGGGTATGATGCTTCTGCAGGCTCTTGGACATTTGGATCAACATCATCAATTGTTATCAATGGTCATACATTCACATTGTCATTCAATAATTTAAATAGACAATTGACTTTGACAAACAACGAAGCAGTGTCATCTTTAGGTATATCGACAAGTGATATTCAAAATAGTTTCATCGGAATTATTGGAACAGATAACGAATATACCATAGATTCACCAATTGATGACCCTATATATGAAAACGGAGTCAATTCAGATAATATAGAATATACACAGGGAAGAATTAGATTCCATTATAATAATGGTAGTGTAGAAATAATCTATACATATGACAAAGAATGGAATAATGTGGTTAAATCAGATGGTTCAGAAGTTGAAATCGCAAATTACTTTGATGTAGTAAGTGAAGAAGATAATCAATTAAAAGTAAAAATTGATGATGAAAAGATGGGATCTGATTTAAATTCTTATTCGATAGGAAATATAACTATTTACTATGGTTCTTTAGATTTAAAATTTGCTCAATCATATAAAACAAATATAGGTCAATTTGATAATAGTATTAAAGATAATGTGATTGGAGTTCAAGTTTATGATTCGAATAATAATTTATTAAACGAAAAACAAAGTTATCCTTTTGGTTCACAAATACAAGAATCTTCATTAGGCTGGAGTTTTGATCAAACTATTAAGATACAAGTGAACTATTATGCAAGTTATGAACTTAGTATTGATGATAGCGAAACTTTTGGTGTGGCTCTTGAATTTGGAGAGGATGATAATAAGAAACAAGTTCGTATTGCAGGAACTATTGCTGAAAGAGAAATCACAGAAACTAATGATGAAAATAATATTTATTTTGCACTTTCCACTGTTTCGTTTATAGTTGATGATAAATTAATAAGTTTAATGTATAGAGAAGATAATGTTGGGACCGAAGAATCTCCAATTTATCAAAAATCCTATGAGTATTCGTACAATAATAATATAATTTTCATTATAATAGAAACTTTTAGTGATAAAGAAATGACCAACAGAACTGACATTTCTTATACTGTTATTTATGATGATAGTGGTAATATAATAGATGAAGATAAAATAGAGCCATCAGCAGATAGACCAGAAATAATTTATATAGGAGATGGTAGGGAATCTATATATACAGCTGATTTAATTGAATATAAAACTATTGAAGATGCAGTTCATGTTTTAGAAGAAGATCAAAGATATGTAATTTATATTGACCAAGGATTTAGCTTTATTTCAACAATTGATTCAGATTCTATTGAAGGAGAAGATGAAGATTATTCAAATAAAGTGTCGTATATTAATACTATTAAATATGATTGGAATACAGTCATATTACCAGAATTAAATGTAGTTACAAATTCTTTATCAGTAGATTATAATGATAGTATTGAAATCTCAACAGAGGATAATATTGTTTGGTTGAGAGATGGAAACGATATTCAACTAATTTTAAGAGAATTGGAAGACTTATCTGAAACAAACACAACACAAATTAAAGCAACTATAAAAGAAGAAGCGTCTAATTTTAGTAAAGAATTAGAAATTAGTCAAAATCTCTTTGAATATTATGAAGAATTGCCTATAATACTTATGAAGGACATATCGTTTAATACAATTACTAATTTCATTAAGAGTTCAAAAACAAATATTATTGGTAATGGTTATTATATGTCGTTCTATGGAAGTCCATTATTCTCACAATTATCTTCAGATACTACAAATTCATTTATTAAAGATTTGAGTCTTTTAGGAGAAACTTATAACGCATCATATTTCTATAATAATACGAATACTGTTCAAAATCTTAAGGTATTCAACATGAATATGTATGGCACTATATCAGGATTTGATCCTAAAATCGATTCACAAGAAACTACAACACAAACAAAATCTGCAATTATTGATGTAAGCAATTCATCATCATTTACAATTGATAACTTAAATCTTTATATCTCAATAAATGGTTTCAATAGCTATTCTAGAGATGCATTAGCTATAACACTTTTTAATATGTCAGGTTTGAATAATGTAAATAATTATGGTGTTATTGTCGGAGATGATGGCTATGATGCTGATAGAGAGGGAGTTACAGGAAAAAGAGGAATGGGAATTTATGCTACTTCTTCTGATGTTATAATAACAAATAATGGTATTGTAAAAGCTGGAGAAAATGGGAATGGAAATGGAGGTATGAGTGTCAACAAGTCATTAACTACGGCGTCTGAACGTCAATATAATATTTTTAGATTAAATGCTGATTATTATTTAACTATGTATATTTATTCTAATTATGAGGGAAAAAATGGTTATGATGGGGCTTCTTATGACGATAATTCTCCAGCATATAAAGGATTTAATAAAAATTATGATATTCCTAATTCAGGAGAAAAAGGCAGAAAAGGAATTACTGGTCCACAACCATATGGTAAATTGATAGGATATGACACAGCAGGTTATCAATTTATTGGAGTCGAAAAAGATGTAATAATAACTTTTACAATATCAAATATAGTTTATCAAACCATGTATTCATTGGCTTTTGAAACTTTTCTTGATTGGTACTGGGACCTTACATTAGAAGAATATGAAAATTTGCCTCCAGATCAAAAACAAATTGTTACAGATCGTGTAGTAAATTGGATGAGGTCTTATTTTAGAAGTGAATATCTTAATAATGGAGACTGGCTCGATGATTTTGATAAGTATAACTTAATTAAGGGTATAGGATATAGTACTGGAGAATTAGATGAAAATTTACAAAGTATGATGCAGTCCGTATTTAAAGTGGATTTCTCTTGGCCTGATAATTCTACTAATTAGTTGGACAAAGACAACTTTAAAATCTTTGAAATTATTTAATAGGAGTATAAAATTATGATAAACACAAATAATTTCTTAAACAAAACTTTAAAAGAACTTTATATTGAATCTGTTGCTAAAAAGTCGAGTTCAGTTAAAAATAAAAAGGCAGAAACTATCTCCGTTTCTGCCTCTGAATCAACTGATTCTACAGGTTCTAAAGGTAAAAATATTAAAGTTTCCGATGATGACGATGATTCGGAACGGCACATTCATGATGGACATAGGCAAAGATTAATCTCAACTGCTACTGTTGCAGGTCTTGATAGTCTTAGTGACGTTCAAGCAGTTGAGTGTCTTCTTTTTCTCGTTTTCCCAAGAGGTGATGTCAACCCTCTTGCTCATCGTCTTTTAAAGCGTTTTGATAATTTTACTAATATCTTGGAAGCTTCGGTTGAAGATTTAATGGAAGTTAAAGGTATTAATAAAATGTCTGCTATGAAAATTCATCTATTTTTAGAGTTCTTTAATTTCTATTCATTTGAAAAAATTAAGAATAAAAATAATATCAAAACTATAGGCGAATTTTATGATTATCTTGAACAACTCTTAAGATATAAATCTGAAGAAGAAATGTATCTGTTTGGAGTTAGTCCAAATGGTGAAATCGTAAAAGGGCGAAGGTTTGCTAAAGGTAATTCAAATTTGGTTGGAATTGATTTGCATGATATTTCACTTTATATTTCTTCTAATAAAGTTAAAGCTGTCTTTTTGGTTCATAATCATCCTGATGGCACCGCCATTGCTTCTAAACTTGACATTTCTTCTTATGAAGATTTGCAGAAAAAATTTGATTTTGCAGGCTGTAAATTGCTTGATTCTTTAATTGTTGGCAAAGATGGTATTTATAGTTCTGAAAAAAGATTAATGCAAAGAGTTTTTGGTGAAGGACTTGAGTATATGCAGTCTATTATAAAAGAAATTAAAACTAAAATTCCTCTATAGTTGAGTTATAACATCCTATTTAAATTAAAAAAACATATTGATTTTACATTTTATTAGAATTTGTAAACAATATGTTCTTTTTTTACTAAAAAAATAAAATATAAGCGCAAAGAGTCCCGAGAAAACTTGCAATAAAAGATATAATGAAAATTATTAAAAACTTAACCCAAGAAAGAGAGGACTTTGAGTTCTCTTTTTTTTGTTCGGCTTCATGTTCTAACACTTCATTTCCAAACGGCAACACACATAGACAATAAATGCCATCATCATCATATTTAATAGAAATAAACTCTTGTCTTTCTAAATAAATTAAAATATTATCTAGTCCTTCAGTGTCTAGTTTATATTTATTGGGCAACATAGAAATAATGTCCCTTCCATCGACTATATTATAAGCACCATTAGGACATTCTTTTATTAATATTTTAAGAACAAGTTTTGACTTAATATCTAACATTAATTTATTTTTTGCTATTGAATTGTCTTTATACATTTAAAAATTGATATTTAGGGCATAATAAATAAGAAAACATAATAATAAACATTGTTATTGTGAATAACAGTTATTAATTATAATAGGTAAATTTAAAATATTACTTTCAAACCAAACAATAATTATATATAAAAAGGATAAATTATGCCCGATAGAAAGGAAAAATTGGTTTTAAAATATCTTTGTAAGGTGTGTTCAGGTAAAAAGACACAGCTTATTTCTCCGCATCAAATTGCTAAAGAAGTGAGCAACAAAATTGTTTTATCTATTAGCGAGATTGATGAAATAATGGCAAGTTTATCTTTACAAAATTATATAGACTTCGTAGTTTCTGATAGTAAAAATGGTTATTATTATTGTGTTAAATTAAAAAAGAAAGGTCAAACATATCTTGCAGATGATAAAAAACAAAAAAAAGCTATGCTTATGCTAGTGCTTCGTAGTATGTTTTTGGCAACAGTCAGTTTTGTTTTTGGACTTATTTTAAAAGCAATATTTAAATAGTTTTTATTTTGATGTAAATGTGTTATAATCTATGTGATGATAAAATTTTATTAAAATAAAATTTTATAAATTCTAACGAATTTAAATGCTGCACATTTCATCACATAGATTGTAAAATCATCAGACTCACTCAAATACAACTTTGTTGTGCTTGGTTCGTCTTCAGATATTATAATCAATGAAAAAATTTTATTAAAATAAAATTTTATAATTCTAACGAATTTAAATGCTACGCATTTTATCACAAAGATTGTAAAATCATCAGTCTTACTCAAATACAACTTTGTTGCTTATTTGTCTTTAGATATATAAATTTACAAAAAATTAGCATTTTTTGATAAAAATTTTAAATAATTTTGTTGAAAATATAAAATTAATAAAATATTTAAAAAATATTTTATTATTAAATTATTTATTTTTAATTATAATAAAAAATAGGAGAAATTTATGTTCAAATTAGAGTCCAAATATCAACCTTCTGGTGACCAACCTCAAGCAATTGAAAGTTTAGTTCAAGGATTTCAAGATGGATTAAAAGAACAAGTTTTATTGGGAGTTACAGGGAGTGGGAAAACATTTACTATGGCAAATCTCATTGCAAAAATGAATAAACCAACACTTGTTATTGCTCACAATAAAACTTTAGCTGCACAACTTTGTAATGAGTTTAGAGAATTTTTCCCTCATAATCGTGTTGAATATTTTGTTTCTTATTATGATTATTATCAACCAGAAGCATATATTGTTTCTACTGATACATATATTGAAAAAGATATGTCTATAAATGATGAGATAGATAAATTGCGTTCAAGTGCAACTTCATCAATATTAGAACGAGATGATGTTATCATTGTTGCGTCTGTTTCATGTATTTATGGGTTGGGGAATCCCGAAGAATATTACAACTTGCATTTTTCTTTACACGAAGGTGATTTGATTGACAGAGATGAAGTTATATCAAAATTGATTGATATTCAATATACAAGGAATGATATTGACTTTAAACGTTCAACTTTTCGAGTTAAGGGTGATACATTAGATATTTTTCCTGCGAATCAATCCGAACTTGCTGTAAAAATACAATTTTTTGGTGATGAAATTGAAAAAATATATAATTTTGAACCTGTATCAGGAAATTTAATAAATCAACTGAAAG
Source organism: uncultured Clostridia bacterium (assembly GCA_944376495.1). Taxonomy (GTDB): domain Bacteria; phylum Bacillota; class Clostridia; order Christensenellales; family UBA1242; genus Caccovivens. Next base: position 10,157 of record CALWCW010000046.1, read on the forward strand.
TTGTCTCAATTTATCCTGCGACCCATTATGCTGTTGGAAGAAATAGAATGGAAAATGCTTTAAAACAAATTGAAGAAGACAGGCTTATTGCAATAAAAGAATTTGAAGAACAAGGCAAACTGATAGAGGCGGAGCGAATTGGACAACGTGTTTCTTATGATATTGAAATGATGAGAGAAGTGGGGTATTGCAGTGGAATTGAAAATTATTCACGATATTTTGATGGACGTAAACCTGGTGATGCTCCTTATACTTTAATTGATTATTTCCCAAAAGATTTTTTGACTATTATTGATGAAAGTCATATGACTTTACCTCAAATTAGAGCAATGTATAATGGAGATAAGGCAAGAAAACAATCGTTAGTTGAATTTGGATTTAGATTACCTGCCGCAAGAGATAATAGACCTTTAACTTTTGATGAATTTAATGCAAAACTCGGTCAGGTTATGTATGTTTCAGCAACTCCTGCGGAATATGAAACGCAAAGAGCGGGTCAAATAGTAGAACAAGTTATAAGACCGACAGGGCTACTTGACCCACTTATTGAGGTTAAACCTATAAAAAATCAGATTGAAGATTTAATGGTTGAGATAGATAAAACTGTGAAACGAAATGCACGTGTTTTAGTCACTACTTTAACTAAAAAAATGGCAGAGAGTTTGACTATTTATCTTCAAGAACACAACTTTAAAGCAAAGTATATGCACTCTGAAATTGACACAATGGAGCGTGTAGAAATTGTAAATGGATTGCGTCTTGGTGAGTTTGATGTTCTTGTTGGAATAAACCTTTTAAGAGAAGGGCTTGATATGCCAGAGGTTGAACTAGTTTGTATTTTAGATGCTGATAAAGAGGGCTTTTTAAGAAGTGAAGGTGCTTTGATTCAAACTATTGGTAGAGCAGCAAGAAACGCAAATGGTCATGTTATAATGTATGCAGATGTAATTACAGATTCTATGAAAAAAGCAATTGAAACAACTCGTAATAGAAGGGCTTTACAGCAAAAATATAATGAAGAGCATGGCATAATTCCTAAAACTATTATAAAAGAAGTTAAAAATACTCTTGAAATAACCAAAAAACTAGATGACGGAAAATTAAAGAAAGAAGAAATCCCTGCTGAAATTGAAAAATTGACTGCCATGATGAAAATTGCCTCTGGTGCTTTAGATTTTGAAAGGGCTATAGAACTTCGAAATCAAATACAAAAATTAAGAAAGCAACTTGAAAAATTTAATTTTAAAAAGAAGTAGTTTATTGAAACAACCTAGGAAGTAAAAATTTTAAATTAATTTAAAATTTTTGAAAACGGATGTTTTCGCTTGCTAAAGGCAAGCACTTCCTAGGTTTTGTTTTATTTGTAATGATTTTAATTCATTGGTTACGAGTTATAAAATAAAAATAGATAGGGAATTTTATAAAATTAAAATAAAATATATAAATTTTTTCAATTTTAATAAAAATATAAGAAACAAATGCGAGAACGAAAGAATATTAAAAAATTAATTTACATTTATGCCTTGACGGAACGGGAATTTGTGTTATAATATATATATAAATAGAACTTATTTATAATCATAAAATATATTTAATTAAAAATAAATATCACTGAATCGTATTTTATCTCATGAATAATTCCAAAATTTAAGGAGGAAAAATGAGTAAATTAAAAATTTATTACATATTGTTAATACCTATTTTATTTTTATTAATTGCACTGTTTATTTTTTTAGGCAATGCTAATGTAGAAATGGCAGGGTTAGGTGATTTAAGTGGTATAATCAACATATATCTTCAACCACGAGTTTATCAATGGAATGGGAATACATCAAGCAATTTGCCAGCTAATTATTCTTATACAGTAAATTCTTATAGGACAACGAATCCTCCTTATCCAAATAGACCTGCAAATGCCACACTTGTTGAATCCCATACAAATCAAAATATTGCTAAACAATTTATTTTACTTTATGAAACTGGACAAGGAGGATATATACATATTAAGCAAAACTACACTTTAAAGGATGGAGAAAACGGGACAGTCTTTTGTGGCATAACAAATAGTATTATCACTGCTAAAAATTATAATCAACCAACCCCATGGATTGATCGATATATATTCAATAGATACACAAGCACATATAACGATTATGAAAGTTATATTAATATTAGTATAAGTCCATATGATAGCCCAGGGGGAAGTGTTGGGTCTTTATTTAGTAGAGTTTCTTATTATATTGTTTATAAATATTCATATGGATTAACTTTGAAAGATAATTTATTTGGGACTGTAAAACATGCTCGAGTAATTCATGGAAATAGTTATACCTTTCCAACAGAAAGCCATACTGGTTATAATTTTTTAGGGTATTACACTGCATCGTCAGGAGGGAACAAAGTTGAATCAATAAATTTATCAATTAATTCAGCGACAACTTACTATGCACGATGGTCTGCAAAAACATATTCGATAAATCTTGATAAGCAAGGAGGTGTTGGAGGAACAAATAGCACTACAGCAACTTATAATAGTCCATTACCAACAATATCTGTTCCTACAAGAGAAGGTTACACCTTCCATGGATATTATACAGAAAAAAATGGAAAAGGAACTCAATATTATAATTCAAATGGGAATAGTGTAAATAATTGGGTAAATGATAGTGGTGGAACTTTGTATGCGTATTGGACAATTGAAAAATATAATATAAAATACAAATCAAATGATAAAGATGTGGGCTCGGCGGATGACGTTGAGTATGGTAAATCATTTAGTTTATTATCAGCATCATCACTAGAAGTCCCTATAGGACATAATTTTGATGGATGGCAATGCAGTTTTGATGATAAAATTTATAATTCAACTTGGACAGTTGCAGATATAGGAAATAATGGGGACTCTGTTACCTTCACAGCAGTATGGACTCCTAGAACTGATTATCAAGTCAATATAAATCTATTACATCCAAATGGGTCAGAATCGGGGTCACGAGGAACGTTCAGTTTAACATTAGAAAATGGTTCAGTATTGAATGGGTTGACGGATCAACCTTCTTCACCAAATATAACTTTTGGAAAAACATGGAAAATATCAAACATAACCCCAGCAACTGGTATGCACATAGAAAAGGTTTGGTTATCAAGTGGAAGTGGTTCGCTTTCTCCAAATAATTCTACTAGCAGTGGACCATACACGTTTACTGGAAACTTCTCCTCAAATCCAAATGGAAGTTGGGATGCAACAATTACTATTCAAATGGCATGGAATACGTGCATTGTAAATTTCGCTGGAGGAAGCGGAGGTGCAGGGTCAATGTCACCAATGACCTTTACTTATGGTCAAGCACAAACGTTAAAAGCAAATTCGTTTAAAAGGGGAAATTATGTATTTTCACATTGGAGTGGGAATATTGCTGGAAGATCAGTTTTCTATAATCAAGAAACTTTGACAATTAATCCAACTACTCATAATACTAGTTATACATTAACTGCAAACTGGAAAAGTGTGATAAAGCCAAGTGGTTCAGGAACATCAACAGACCCATTTATTGTCAATTCTGTTCAGACTCTTGAATATATCAGATATCAAATTGAGAATTTAAATGTAGATACAGACCCATATCACTATAAACAAACTGCAAACATCAATTTAACTAATAGAATTTGGACTCCTATTGGAACGTCATCAAACAAATTCAAAGGTCAATTCAATGGAAATGGACTTTTAATTGAAGGCTTTACTACTCCAGCACAAGATAAGGGTATATCTAATGTAGGATTGTTTGGTTACACAGATTCAGCAACCATAGAGAAAGTATATTTAAAAAATGCAAAAGTTCGTGGCAATCAAAATGTCGGAGTAATAGTTGGAAATGCGACAAGCGGAACAAAAGTTGAAAATTGTATAATAGACACTTGCACGGTTTCGGCAAGTTCTACAAACGGATTAGTGATAGGTAACGGAACAGGGAATATAACAAATATTCTTGCTATTGGACAAAATGGTTGCACCAGCAATTCACTTGGTGGAGGCTCAAGAAGTCTATGTCTGTATCAATTTGGAACAACAAAATATAGAACGAATAGCAACTGGGCAGATTATTCATCAGAGTGGGGTAAAATATCTGCAAACGGGCAAGTAGTGCAAAAGTCGTTGTTCTGGCAAGCAGACTACTATTCAGTAAATCAAAATGATATAAATGCTTATAATAATGTAAGAGCATAAATATAAATTTGTAAAGTATATCAAAATTTTATAAAACATTATAAAATGAAGCGGTTTCAAATTGAAAAATCATATTGAAATCGTTTTATTTTATAGATTGAATTTTATTTAATATTCTACAAAATTATTTAAAATAATTGATAGCATTATTTAAAAGTGGTATAATATAATCATGAAAGATAGAATTATTATTAAAGGTGCAAAAGAAAACAATTTAAAAAATATAAATTTAGAGTTTCCTAAAAATAAACTGGTCGTATTCACTGGAGTTAGTGGTTCGGGTAAGTCTAGTTTGGCTTTTGGAACTATATTTGCTGAAGGACAAAGACGTTACATTGAAAGTCTTTCTTCTTATGCACGTCAATTTTTAGGACAGGCACAAAAACCAGATGTCGAGTCAATAGATGGGCTTAGTCCTGCTATTTCAATTGACCAAAAAACAACAAATCATAATCCACGTTCGACAGTTGGTACTGTTACTGAAATCTATGACTATTTAAGGCTTTTATTTGCTCGTGTTGGAACTCCATATTGCCCACATTGCAATAAACCTATTTCTCAACAAACAGTTGACCAAATTGTTGATGCAATAATGGAATTTCCTATGGGAAGCAAATTGACGATAATGGCTCCTATAGTTCGTGGTCAAAAGGGGGCATTTGCAAAGCAGTTTGAAAATCTTAAAAAATCAGGCTATGTTAGAGTTCAAGTTGATGGAAGCATATATTCACTTGATGAAGAAATTGTGCTTGACAAAAATTTAAAACATGATATAAATGTTGTCATAGATAGAATTATTTTAAAAGAAACTGTGACTTCTCGTCTGACTGACTCAATAGAAACTGCTGTAAAACTCGCAGAAGGACTGGTCATTATTGAGAAGGAAGATGAAAATGTTCTTTTCAGCACAAATTACTCTTGTCCATATTGTGGTTGGACTTTGGAAGAAATTTCGCCTCGACTATTTTCTTTTAATGCTCCTTTTGGTGCGTGTCCTACATGTGCAGGTCTTGGAATTTATTCAGATGTTAGTGAGGATTTGATTTTGCGTGATGGCAATTTATCAATCAATCAAGGGGCATTCAACGCAACAGGTTGGAGAATGGATGGCGGAGGACTTGCAGAACGTTATATCAAGGCAGTTTCCAAGAAATATGGTATAGATTTAGATTGTCCACTTAATCAACTTCCTCGAAAAAAATTGGATATATTATTATATGGCAATAATGGAGAGAAACTTGATTTATACGAAAATGATGCACGCAATAAGACATTTGAACATTTTAACGGCAAAAAAGCACTTTCATTTGAGGGGATTATCAATAATTTAAAAAGGCGACTTGTCGAAAGTAAAAGCGAATTTGTTCGATTTGAAATTGGTAAATTTGTAAGAGAAATAACTTGTCCAACTTGCAAAGGTCAAAGATTAAACGAGAGTGCTTTATCTGTAAAAATAAAAGGAAAAAATATTGCTGAAATTTGTGCAATGTCAATTAGCGATTTATTAACATATTTTGATGACTTAAAATTATCTGTAGAAAAAACAGAAATTGCTGAAAGTATTTTAAAAGAAATCAAGGCAAGAGTGAAATTTTTGTTAGATGTTGGATTAAATTATTTGACTTTATCTCGTTCTGCAGAAACTTTGTCTGGTGGTGAATCACAAAGAATCAGACTTGCAACTCAAATAGGGTCTGGGCTTTCGGGTGTTTTATATATTCTTGATGAACCAAGCATTGGACTTCATCAGAGAGATAATGATAGACTTATAAGTACACTCAAAAATTTAAGAGATTTAGGAAATACTTTAGTTGTGGTTGAGCATGATGAAGATACTATTCGTTCGGCAGATTGGATTGTTGACGTTGGGCCTCTTGCAGGTGTTCACGGCGGAGAGATTGTAGGTAATGGGACATATGAAGATATAATAAAATCTCCTCGTTCCATTACTGCAAAGTTTTTAACAGGGGAGGAAAAAGTTGAGATACCTTCGACAAGACGCAAGCCTAAAAAGTATTTAAAAGTTAAAGGCGCAAAAGAAAACAATTTAAAAAATATAAATGTTGATATTCCACTTGGTGTTTTTACTTGCATTACAGGTGTTTCGGGAAGTGGTAAAAGTTCGCTTTTAAATGAAATAGTTTATCCTGAACTTTCTAACAAACTGAATAACAGCAGATTAGAACTTGGCAAGTTTGATAAGATTGAAAATATAAGCGAACTTGACAAAGTTATCAATATTGACCAATCTCCCATTGGAAGAACTCCACGTTCTAATCCAGCAACATATGTTGGAATGTTCTCATATATAAGAGATTTATTTGCAACAACTCCAGATGCAAAGGCAAGAGGATATAGTGCGGGAAGATTTAGTTTTAATGTTAAAGGTGGTCGATGTGATGCTTGCGAAGGTGCAGGAGTCAAAGAAATAGAAATGTATTTTCTTCCAGACATTATAGTTCCTTGCGAAGTATGTAAAGGTAAGCGGTATAATCGAGAAACTCTAGAAGTCCGCTATAAAAACAAAAATATTTCTGAAATTTTAGACATGACAGTTGAAGAAGCCTTGAAATTTTTTGAAAATATTCCATCAATTAAAAATAAGGTTCAAGCTCTTTATGATGTTGGGCTTGATTATCTTACTCTAGGTCAACCTGCAACGACATTATCGGGTGGTGAAGCCCAAAGGGTAAAACTTGCAACAGAACTTTCTAAAAAATCGACAGGTAAAACTATTTATCTTTTAGATGAACCAACCACTGGACTTCATATTTATGATGTGCGAAAATTAATTGCAATTTTAAATAGACTTGTTGAAGCTGGGAATACAGTAGTTGTAATTGAACATAACCTTGATGTGATAAAATCTGCAGATTATATAATAGATTTAGGTCCAGAAGGTGGAGATGGCGGAGGTCAAGTGGTTGCAAAAGGGACGCCAGAAGAAGTCGCACAAAATGAAAATTCTTATACTGGTCATTATCTTAAAAAGATGTTAAATTTAAATTAACGAAATTAATTTAAAAATAAAAAATATGATTAATAAAATATAAAATATTTAATTTAAATAAAAATTAATTAAAATAAAATTATATTTTATATAAAATAAAAATTTATTTAAAAATAAAAATATTAAATAAATATTGACAATAAATATAAAAAAAATAACTAAAATATTAAATTTTAGTTATTTTTATTTAATTTTATTTTTCTATTTAATTTTTAGATTTAGTTTTCTTTGTTAAAATCTTTAATTTCAAAGTCCGCAGTATTTAGCATATTAACATATTTGTTTAAGTAAGTGACTAATTTTTGTGATAATTGGTCTTTGTATTTTTCAATAAATTGATTTCTTTCTTCTTCAGTTTTAACATTATTAAGGTCAACAATCATGCTCTCAACAACTTCTGGATTTAACTCTTTTGAAAGTTCTCGTTTAATATTTTGAACAACATTAACATTTTGAAGTCGCAACTTTGAAATCTTATTATCTTGAATATATTCTTCAATCATTTTTTGGAATTTATCATTTGTTTTTGATGAGTAAAGGAAAAGGTCACTTACAGTATTTTTTAGTTTAATGATATACTCATCGTTGTTTCCTTTAATCTTGAAAGCATAGTCAACAAGTAATTTTGCTTTTTCACAAAGCTGATAAATTCTATATTCTTCTTCAGGAGTCCAATCATCGTTTGTAGAAATAAGTTCATCAACGGCATGTGTTAAATCATTTTTAAGACTACGTTTATTTATTGTATTTTGAGATTGAATTGCAAGAAGTTCAAAACTCTTTTTAAAGTTATCAATTTCTGCAGGTGACATAATGTTTGATAACAACTGAACATATTTATTTTTTAAATATTCTTGTGTTGTAATTGTCAATTGTGCAAGGTCAGATGAAAGAGTTTTTATAAGAGTAGGGTCGTTAGTTTTCTTTTCTACCATTCTAATTAAAGCAAGTTTAGGATCTTCAAATTTCACAGCATTTAAAAGAGTTGGAAGTTGTTCAAGTTCGTCTAATATTTCAGTTTTATTTTTCAAATTGTTAATTTTTTTAATGTCATAAGAAAGTTGTCTTATCATCTTTTTAATATCTTCTCTCTCTTCTTTTGATGCGATAGGTCTTTGAAGTAATTTCTTAATTTCATCAATTTTATTAATGACATTAGTTGATGTATTTTCAGTTTTTTCAATAGCCGATTTGGTTTCTGTTAGTGACCTAACTCCAATTTTTAAAGCAGCTTGTTGTTCTAAAGTTTGAGAGAAACGGACAATTTTATAAAGATTTGGATATTTTTGTTCTTCATTAGAACTATCTTGAACAATCAATTTTTTAATATTACTTGGTTTTACAAGACTATAAGGAATTTCTTCATCTTTAAGAATAGGTGTTGCAATTTCATTTGAGATTGCATAAATTTCATCAATTAAATTTATAAAAGTTTTTTTGATGTTTTGAGACACAACATTTTCATCAAGCAATTTTTCAAATTTTTCTGTAAAAGTTTCTTTATTTGATGAAGTTAAAATATCTTTAGCAATTTTTGCAACCATATCTTTCTTTAACACAGAGATAAAGTTTCCAAATTGTGCTTTTTCTGAAATAATTGCTTTTATTGTTTGATTTATAAGATCTTTTGTAAATTCTTTTTCTGTAGTAGTATAATCTATATTTGAAGATAAATATTGAAAGATTTCAGGAGGAAGAAATTTTTCTGCGTAATCAACCACCATTTCATCTTGAGATGATGTCAATCTATTTACATTTAAAGCTTGCAATTTAGAAATCATTTTTGAATAAACCTTGTCTTTTTCATAAATGATTTTAATAAGTTTATCAAGAGTATCTGAAACATACTTGAGTTTTGTTTTTGGTGCAACTGATTTTTGATTGCTTTGAGTAAAAGCAAAACTGCTAACATCTTCTAATAAATCATCATAGTCGTGAATATATTCATTTGTGCTCTCATGATAGAGGTTGTTTGCAACTCTTAACGAAACATTCAAAAGTCTTTCAATATCATCATAAAGTCTTGAATCTTGCTTAAATTCATGGACAAAACTTTCTTTTATGTTTTCATATGCCACTTTTGTCTTAAGTTTAATGTTTTGAGCAAACAATTCGTATCTATCGTAATCTTTTGTTATTGATAATTCACGTTGATAAAGTGCAAGAACAACATAAGCAATAAACTCTTTTTCGTCTTCAGTTAAGTTTTTTGTTAGAACTTGAGCATTTTTATCAAGTGAATTAGTAAATATAAAATCTAAATTTTGTTTAATATAATCACATGCTGTCTGATATGCTTCTAAATTATCTTCAGTTGTCAAATAGTTATGAACTAAAGAAGATACTTCTTTTAATGAAGTTGCTTTTTGAACATTATGAATAAATTTTGCGTGAGATTCAATTGCAAAATTTTCATCTACAGAAATCCAAGCATCATCTTCATATTCACTATTTGTTGCAAGCCTACCAAGTAAAGGGCTTAAACTTTTTTCATATTCATTGAAAAGAATTTGATTATCTTCTTTTAGATTTTTTAAATAATCAGAAACTTTATCTAAATAAAATTTTAAAGGAGTAGGGGAATCAAAAATTCCCAAGTTTTCTACTGCATTATTAATATAACTATCTAAAGCAAGGGCAACTTTTTTATTAAATTGTTCGTCGTGAGTGTGATAGAAAGTTAAGTTTAAAAGAAAAAGGTCTGCAATAATATCATTTGAACTTGTATGAAATTCATTAAGGTCATCAAGAATTTCTTTTTTCCCTATCTTGTCAGTTGATAAAAATTTTGCAAGTTCTTCCATGCTCATATTAACATCAAAAGATTTTATATCATTTTCATTTGACGTAATTCTAAAATTATCAATTGTTGTTGAAAATCCTCGTGATGTAAAGCATTTTTCAAGCAAAAGGTCGTCATGTTTATCTTGTGAGTCAAAAAATGACCCCAAGGTTTTGTCAAAAAGTTTTGTAATCATTTTATCAAGAATTTTATTCATACTAAACCTCCAAATCATATATGTTTTACATATATTTATTCCTATATATATTTTATCACAAAATTTAGTTAATTACAATAGATAAATGTTAAATTTTAAAAAAAACGGAAAATATTAATTTTATTATCATTTTTGTTATCATTCTAATGTTTCAATTAATAATAATATGATAAATAAAAAAACAAAAAATAACAATAAATATAAAATGATTTATAATTTGAAATAAAATATCAATTCAATTTAAAGAATGAACTTGGCACTCTTTTAGTGACGTCAATTCTTATATCAGTTCCTTCTCTTATTCCATTCTGACCAATTTTTTGTGTTATCGAACTATATGCTAGAATAGGGGTGTTATTTTCTTTACTTAAGTGAGAAAGCATGATTTGCTTTGTTCCAGTCGAGGCTAAAAATTCAATAGCATCAGCACTATCCATATTTGAAAGATGCCCATTTGGCCCATCAATTCTTCGTTTTAATGAAAGTGGATATTTAGTCCCTTCATATAGCATTTTTTTATCATAATTTGCTTCAAGATATACAAGTTGACTGCCTTTAATAGTATTTAAAATTTTTTCATTCATGTGTCCTAAATCAGTTACTACACTGACTTTGCTGTTTTTGCAATTAAATCCAAACCCGAAACATTTGACATCATGAGGAACTTCGACAGGAGTGACTAAAATATCTTCAAATTCAAATTGACCTTCAAAAATTTTTCTATTTTGAATTGACACTTTTTTAAATTTATCATCAAGACCAACCCATACATCTTGATGAGCATAAACAGGTGTGTTATATTTACTTGAAAAAACATCAATGCCTTTTATATGGTCAATATGTTCGTGTGTAACTAAAATTGCAGATATTTCACTAGGATTAACTCCAATAAGTTTAAGTCGTTTTACAGTTTCAGCACATGATAAACCCATATCCAAGATAATTTTCTTGGTTTCACTTTCTATATATGTAATATTCCCATCGCTTCCAGAAGCCAAATTAATAATTCTCATTGCATGAGAATTATATCATAATTTGTAATTTTTTGCAACCGCTTTTTATTTTAAAAATAAATTAATAATAAATAGGCTATGCTATTTATCATGTGTAATTTAAACGATGAGAAATTATTAACTTATTAAACATGAAATGTTATTAATTTACTTTAATAAAGATTATTTAAAAATGATAAATACATTTTAAGAAAATTTAGTTCAAGTGTAGTTTCAGAATCATTTTGATTAAATTTAATACCTAAAATTGTTAATGTCCAAATTACTGCTATAACTAGTATTATGCCGATTATAAATTTAAAATTGTTTTTCACTTAATAATGTTATCATTTATGCAATTTTATAGTAAAGAAAAATTAGTAAAAAAAAAGACGAAAATAATAAAATATTATAATTTTTGATTGAATTAGGATTAACTATTGATTGACAAAAAACATTCTTTGTGATAAAATCAAGAAAAATATATAATTTGGAGGCATAAAAATGAAAGAGAAATTTTATATTACTACACCTATTTACTATCCAAGCAATAAAATGACTCTTGGCAATGCTTATACGACAATTTGCTGTGATGCACTTGCTAGATTTAATAGAAAACTTGGGAAAGATGTCTTTTATTTGACAGGAACTGATGAACATGGACAAAAAATAACTCAATCAGCACAAAAAGTGGGGAAAAGCGAGAAAGAATATTTAGATGAAATAGTTGCCGATACAAAACAACTTTGGAAACTTCTTGATATAAGTTATGATAAATTTATAAGAACAACTGATGATTATCATGAAAAAACAGTTCAGAAAATTTTTACAGAACTTTATAATAAAGGTTATATTTATAAAGGGTCATACAATGGTTGGTATTGCACACCTTGTGAATCTTTTTGGACTGAAAGTCAACTTGTTGACGGGAAATGCCCAGATTGTGGTAGAGAAGTCAAATTTCAAGAGGAAGAGGCTTACTTTTTTAAACTTTCTGAATTTGGAGATAAGTTATTAAAGTTATATGAAGAAAACCCCGAATTTCTTCTTCCTAAAAATCGTGTAAATGAAATGGTCAACAATTTTATAAAGCCTGGTCTTACTGACCTTTGCGTTTCTAGAACATCAGTTAAATGGGGTGTTCCTGTTGAATTTGATAGTAAACACACAATATATGTATGGATTGACGCACTTTCAAATTATATAACCGCTTTAGGTTATGGAAGTAGTGATGACTCATTGTTTAAAAAATTCTGGCCAGCAGATGTTCATGTGATTGGAAAGGAAATTGTCCGCTTTCACTCTATTATTTGGCCGGCAATGTTAATGGCACTTGACCTTCCTCTTCCTAAACAAATTTTTGGTCATGGTTGGCTTTTGTTTGGAGAAGGCAAACTTTCTAAAAGTAAAGAAAGCGGTGCTAAAGAGTGCATAGACCCTAGAGTCTTGGCTCCAAGATATTCTACTGATGCTGTTCGATATTTTCTATATAGAGAAATTCCTTTTGGTTCTGATGGTGGTTATTCTACAGAGGCTTTCTTGACAAGAATAAATGCTGACCTTGCAAATAATTTTGGGAATCTTGTGTCAAGAACATTCAGTATGAACAAAAAATACTTTAACTCACAAATTCCACAGTATTTAGAACCAACAAATCAAGATGACATTGATTTTAGAAATAATGTAGTAAGTAATGTCAATGATGTAAAAAAATATATGCAAGTTTATGACATTACAAAAGCGGTTACGAGTGTGCTTAACATCTTTACTGAAGCAAATACCTATATTCAAAAGGTTCAACCTTGGGTTATTGCAAAAGAGGGTGGACAAGACAGATTAAAGGTTGTAATAAGGTCACTTCTTGAGGCAATAAGAATTGGAAGCGAATTATTCTATGCATTTGCACCAAATAGTTCGTCAAAAGTTTTAGAAGCCCTAGGATTAAATCCTACAGCCGAATTTGAAAATCTTGATAATTTTAAAGGATTAAAAGATAATGCTCAAATAAGTGAACTTGAAATTTTATTCCCAAGATTAGATGTTGAAAAAGAATTGAAAGAATTAAGTGAGATTGCAAACAATTAAAAACAAAATAAAAATATGTAATATAACAGCAAAAAAACGGCTTTAAAATAAAAGTCGTTTTTTGTGTTTAAAATAAGTCAAATTTGATGTTAGTTTATTTTTGAAAATATTAAATCCATTTTTCGTTTGTCGAAAGCACTGCTTTTCCTTCTTTTAAAGAGGCTTGAACGTCAATAGTCCTTTGATTTTTTGACCCCTTAAATTTTAAATTTAAACTTCTTTGTGCTAGGACAAATTTACCATCAATTAAAACATCAATATAATTTAATAATTCTCTTGCAAAGGGGACTTTATTATTGTAAAGTTCTTCAAATAGGAATCCTGTGTAACTTGCAAGTTCAAGTCCTTTTTCTTTAATAAATTTTGCTAGCGGAAGAAGTTGTTTTGCTTGAATAAAAGGTTCGCCACCCGAGAAAGTTATACCTGTTAACAGGGGATTTGCTAAAATATCCTTTTCAATCTTTCTTATAGAGATTTTTCTACCACCTTTATAGTCATGAGTTTGTGGATTATGACATCCAGGACAATGATGAGGACAGCCTTGCGTAAAAACGCAAAGCCGTAGTCCCGGTCCATCGACTATCGAGTCGTTTACAATTCCTGATATTCTTAATTTCTTCATATTTTATCCTTATCAAACAAATTTAAGCGAAAAAGACAATTTTCGCTTAAATTTTTATTAAATTAAACCCAATTTTTAAAAATATTAAAATTAAAATAATTAAATTAATTAAAATAATTATTAAATTTTATTTTATTTTTATTAAATTATTTAATTTTATTTTAAAATAAATTCAAATAATATTATTTTTTTATTAATTTTTATAATTAAAACATTAAAGTTTTATGTAATATGTAGAAAATTTTTCTTTTGTTTATTATTCTTCCACTATATTGTGTTTTACTCTATCGTGTTCTTCGGCACGTTTACCATTATTGAATCTATCAAGAGTTCCAACAAGATAACCTGTAATTCTTCTTATTCTTTCAAAGTTTCCTTGCCCATCAGTTTCTTGACGTCCGCAGTGTGGACAAAAGTCACCGATGATACCATTATACCCACAAACAGGATCTCTATCAATAGGGTGGTTGATTGCACCATAGCCAATACCATGTTCTTTCATGTGTCTTATAATAAGTTCAAAAGCATCAAGGTTGTTTGTTGTATCACCATCAAGTTCTACATAGGTTATATGTCCACCGTTGCATAAGTCATGGAAAGGTGCTTCTAAATCAATTTTCTTTTCAGCACTGATTGGGAAATAAACAGGGATATGGAAACTATTAGTATAATAATCTCTATCAGTAATTCCTTTCATTTCACCATATTTAACTTTATCAATTTTAACAAATCTTCCGCTTAAGCCTTCCGCTGGAGTTGCGATTACAGAGAAATTGAGTTTATATTTATCTGCCATCTTATCAGCATAGTCACGCATATGTTTTACAATTTCGTAACCTAGTTTCCAAGATTTTTCACTTTCACCGTGATGTTTTCCTATTAAAGCCACTAATGCTTCAGCAAGCCCAATGAAACCATAAGTTAAAGTTCCATGCTTTAAAACTTCGCTTACACTATCAAATCTTCCAAGTTTGTCTGAATCAATCCAAACTCCTTGTCCCATTAAGAAAGGATAATTGTAAACATGTTTTGATTGTTGGATTTTAAAACGGTCTAAAAGTTGTTCTGTAACTAATTCTAGTTTTTCATCAAGACATTCGTAGAATTTTTTAATATCTCCCTTTGCTTCAATTGCAAGTCTTGGTAAATTAATTGAAGTAAATGATAGGTTTCCTCTTCCATAAGTGATTTCTCTTGATGGGTCATATACATTTCCCATAACCCTTGTTCTGCAACCCATATATGCCACTTCAGTTTCAGGGTGACCTGGTTTATAATATTTTAAATTGAAAGGTGCATCAATGAATGAGAAGTTTGGAAACATTCTTTTTGCAGAGCAGTGAATAGCCTGTTTGAAAAGGTCGTAATTTGGATCTCCTGGGTTGTAATTCACACCTTCTTTAACCTTAAAGATTGAAATAGGGAAAATAGGAGTTTCACCATTTCCAAGACCTTCTTCAGTCGCTCTTAAGAAGTTTTTAACAACCATTCTTCCTTCTGCAGAGGTATCAGTTCCGAAGTTAAGAGAAGAGAAAGGAACTTGAGCACCAGCCCTTGAGTGCATAGTATTAAGATTGTGAATAAGGGCTTCCATTGCTTGATGAGTTGCTTCATCTGTTTCTTTGACAGAGGTTTCTTCTGCGAATTTCTTTACCTTTTCGTATAATTCTTCATTTTTAATATAATTTGCGAAAGCATCCTTTTCTGCTTTATCATATTCTTCATGGTTTGTTAAAGTTGGATAAAGTCCGCTATCTTTTTCAATATTTTTGATGACATTGATCACTTCTTCTTCAGAAAGTGAACCTGCTTCTTTTAAGTCATATGCCTTTGCAAAATTAGTTCTATAGATTTTTTTATAGGTTTTCATAACTCCAGGAGCACAACCATAATCAAAGTTTGGAACACTTTGTCCGCCGTGTTGGTCATTTTGATTTGATTGAATTGCAATACAAACTAATGCTGCATAAGTTCTTATATCATTAGGTTCACGAACAAAACCATGTCCCGTATGAAAACCATTTTTAAATAATTTTTCAACATCTATTTGACAGCAAGTTTCAGTGAGAGTATAGAAATCAAAGTCGTGAATATGAATATCACCATTTTGGTGGGCTTTTGCTTGTTCTGGTGAAACTACAGCATTGACGAAATAATTTTTAGCACTTTCAGAGCCAAATTTAAGCATAACTCCCATTGGGGTGTCGCCATCAATATTAGCATTTTCTCTTTTAAGGTCAACATCTTTTGCATCACTATTGTTGATTTTGTCAAAAGTTTTCATTAAAGATGAATTCATTTCGCGGACTCTATTTCTCTTGTCGCGATAAAGAATATAAGCTTTAGCAACATCAGAATGTCCTTTTTTCATTAAAACGCTTTCTACTATATCTTGTATTTGTTCAACGGTAGGAGTTACATCAGCATATTTCTTGTCTATTTCTTCTTCTACTGCCAAAGCGAGTTTGTGAGCAAGTTTAAATTCCTTATCTCCAACCGCATTCATAGCCTTGCAGATAGCATTTTCAATCTTTGAGTTGTCGTAACTTACAAGTCTTCCATCTCTTTTTAATATATTCTTTACCATAAAATCCTCCTCTTTCGGTAAAACATTGTTAAACACTAGATATTGTGTTTAAAATTTTAAATTTAAGCACATTTTGTGTTTGTTCGTAATATATGTTAATCATTTCGAAATTATTTGTCAATAATTTTTGACAACATTTTTTTACAAAAATCAATCTTCGTTATAGAAATATAACATTAATGATTTAAAAATAAGTAGATTAACCTTAAAACTTTTTTAAACAATTTATAACATAACAAATTTTAAAAAAAATTAATATAACAATTTTATGTTGAGTACAATTTTTTTTGAAAACTTTTTAAAATTTATTGAAAAAGTTAAAACAAAAATGGTAATATATATATAAAGGAGTTTAAATATGAGTTCAACAATCATTGCACTTATTGTTTCTATTGTATTTATAATCATTTTGGTGGCGGGTTTCTTCGTTGGTTTTTGGCGGGGGCTTAAAAAATCTACTGCTAATTTAATTTTTTCAATAGTTGGCATTATTGTTGCATTTTTTGTAACAGCACCAATAACAAATTTAATAATGAATATAAATATAGACTATAATGGTCAAACGGTTCTTTTGAGTGATTTGGCTTTGGTGATGGCTAGAGAAAATCAGGATTTAGTAATTTTAATAAACAATAATCCTAATATAGAGGCAATCTTTGCCTTTCTTCCACAAGCAATAGTAAATACAGTAGTGTTTATTTTAATTACTTGTGCAATTGAACTTGTAATCTATATAATTTATAGAATTATTGCATTCTTTCTTAAAACAAAAGAAGGGGAGAAAAAACATAGACTTTCTGGAGGTTTCGTTGGTCTTGCAAAAGTTTTTGTCATAACAATATTGGCTTTTATGCCACTTGCCTCTTTAGTTGGTCTTGCAAATTCATTTACTTATTCAGAAAGTTATATAAGTGAATCATCTTCACAAACATTGACAATGCAGACGACATCTTCAGAAGGCGAAACTGGCGATGGGAATGTGGTAGCGGATGAGCCAACTGGCGACAATGACGCACAAACAAATCAATATGGACTTGCAGGAGAATATTTGCCAGATCAAGCCATATTTGTAATCAGAGGATTGGAAGATAATTTGCTTACAAAAATATGTGGTGTTTTTGGACTTGATAATGCAATGTTTGACTATCTTTCAAGTTTTGATATGAACGGTGAAAAATTCTATATAAGACAAGAACTTGAAACTGTTTATCCGATAGCTGATTTTGCTTATCAAATCTCTAATACAAATGAAATAAAATTTTACAATCTTAATTTTGATAAAATTGATGGAGTTGTGGAAAAAGTTGTTGACTCATCTATATTTAAAAATATTTTAACAGATTTAATCGCTGATATTATTATCAATAATCAAGACTATTCTTTCCTAAAAGATAATCAAATTTTTGTAGAGTATAGCGATATTATTGATAGCATTAAAGTAAATTTGGAGGCGATAAAATCTCAAGAAAATGGACTTGTAACATATTTTACAAATGATATTCAAAATATTTATTCTGCATTTAAAGAACTTGCAAAGGGCGGAGTTGTTGATGAGATAATAAATCTTGAAGATGCATCATTTGAAAATATTTTAAATGTTTTGACAAGTGAAGCAAATAAATCTGAATTTCAAAGTGCAACAGCAAATTTAATTGACGTAAATTTAGTTCAAGATAGTATAGTTCCTTTGGCTCAAAGGTTAGTAAATCAAATATCTTCAGATTTTGACACAATAAATGTAGATACATCAACATGGACTGAAGGTGACTGGGATGAGTTTGCAACTTCATTAACGACTGTTGTTGAAACTTATGCTAATATATCAAATGAGGTAAACATTACAGACGTTCTTTCTGACCCAATAATTCTGCTTGAAATTGATAGTCAAACGCAAACTCCTAAATATAACATCTCTGTCATTATGTCAAATATTGGTTCTTTGATTGATGAAATAAGAGATATTAAATTATTTAAAAATGGAGAAACTCCAATTATTGATAAACTTTTAGTTGAAAATAATATAGTTTTACCAACAAGTGAGGTCTATGACCAAGAAGGAATGGCTAAAACAATTTCAAGTTATAAAGAACTTTTAGAATTTGTTTCACCAAGCCTTGAACGTATAAGAGATACTGGACTTTACGATATTTTGACGTCAGAGCAAAGTGACGACATTGTTAGCGGGCTTGCGTCATTAATTTCAGTAGAAGGTAATGAAAATCTTTTAAATGAAATAATTCTTCCTCTTGAACAAGTTGAACCTACAAAATCAATTATTAACGATTTACTTAATAGTGTTAGCAATGATGTTATTGATTTTAGTGTTCTTACGACAGAAGGAACAACATATGAAGATTGGTCAAGCGAATTAAGTTATATTTCAGAACTTTTAATTGAGTTAAATGGTGAAAAAGTAGAAAGTGAAGATAAAACATACTTGCAACTTGCACTTGAAGGAAATTTTGAAGTAGTTATTGATAATATAAGCGAAGAAAAGATTGATTTAATTTTAAAGCCAATTCTTTATGCAAAAACAACTAGTTCATTAAGAAATGAATTAATTAATAGCATTAAAACAGTTCTTGATAGTTTAGTTTCTCCTTCATCTGTAACTATTAACTTAAATGGTGTAGTATTAGATGAAGAAAATGCAGAAGACCAAGCACAAGAAGTTTGCAATGTATTTAAAGCCTTTATAAATTTAAATAAAGTTTATAATGCGGAAGATATAAAAGATGTTGATAAAACTCTTTTATCTGAACTTTTAACAAGTATGCAACAAAATGCTTATAGAAGCACATTATCAGGTAAAACAGATGACGGATTATTCAAAAATTCCTTTGAAAATTTGATGAATACAATTAAACTTGAGTATTCAGACGCAGTAGCATATATTGAAACTTTGCCTGAATATGAAAATTATCTTGACGAAACAAATTATCCTTATATTGACTTTGCTGATTTATTTGCAAAAATTCAAGAATATGAAGATATTGTAAATCAAAATTAAAGAGGAAGAATATGGAATTTAAACATAACCCTGTTCTTTTAGAAGAAGTCATTGAAGGGCTGAATATAATTTCAGATGGGATTTATTTAGATTGCACAATGGGCGGAGGCGGACACTCTTTAGAAATTTTAAAAAGACTTTCGCCTATTGGACATCTTTATGGATTTGATAGAGATTTGGATGCGGTGAACACTTGCATAAATAAGTTTGAAAGAAATAAAAATGTTTCAATTTTTCATGCCAACTATAAAGACGCAAAAACAATATTAAATGATAATGGAATCTTTGAGGTAAATGGAATCCTTATTGATTTAGGTGTGAGTTCTTATCAAATAGATAATGGTGAGCGAGGATTTAGTTTTCTGCATGATGGCAAACTTGATATGCGAATGGATAAAAATCAAACACTTGATGCCTACTTTGTTGTAAACAATTATTCAAAAGAAGATTTAATTAAAATCTTGTTCGAATATGGAGAAGAAGATAACGCAAAAAAGATAGTAGAAAATATATGTTTAGCAAGAAGTGTTAAACCTATTAAAACAACCTTTGAATTAAAAGACATAATTGAAAAAAGTTTTCCAAAGAAAATTATCTATGGAAAAGGAGGCGTTAGCAAAAAGACTTTTCAAGCCATAAGAATTGAAGTTAATGGCGAACTTGACGGACTTGCAAAGACTTTAGAGGGATTTATTGACTTACTTGCTCCAAAAGGAAGAATGGCGGTTCTCACTTTTCATAGTTTGGAAGACAGAATTGTAAAAAATGTTTTTAAAGATGCTGTTACCGATTGTATTTGTCCACCAAAAACTCCAATTTGCATTTGTGGACATAAAGCAAAAGGCAAACTTATCAATAAAAAACCTATTGTTGCAAGTGATAAAGAATTGAAAGAAAATTCACGAAGCAGTAGTGCAAAGTTAAGAATTTTTGAAAAATATTAAAAAATATTAGAAAAATTAATAAAAAATTGTCAAATTCTTAAAATTATTAAAAAAATAAAAAAATAAATAATTATTAATTTTAATAATAAATTAAAAAATAAAATTAATATTAAAATAAAAATAATTTTTTTAAATATTATTTTATTAATTTTTATTATAAGGATTAAATAAAAAAAGTTAAATAATCATAAAGAAAAAAGGAGGAGAGTATAATATGGAGAAGAAAACTTTACTTCAAGAGATTGAAATAGTTCAAGAAAAAGAAACGCGAAATGAAAGTGAAGAAAAATCAATTGAAAGCCGTCAAAATTCATTTTATCAATCTAGGCAAGCTATTGATCAAGCAAAAAAAATAAGCAAACCCTCAATCAGAGCGTTTTCTTCAAACACATTTCCAGAGCAAGAGATTGAAACGGACGAAGATGATGAAATTAACGATTCAAATTCCTTTTCAGATGAAACTTCTCAAGAAAATTTTGAGTATGAAAAAGATTTTCAACCTAAAAGTAAGGATTCTTCCATAATTGAAAAACCAAACTATGATTTTATTGAAACCTTAACTGATGAGCAAAGAAAAAAGATTTTTAAAATAGAAAAAGAACAACCAAAAGATGATACTCATGACAAACCTAAAAAAAGCAAATTCAAAACAATAATTTTTTCACTTTTATTTGCTATTTTTGGTGTTTGGGGAATAGTAAACATTGCAACTTTAGATTCAATTGGAACTGAAATTACGACAGTTTCAACAGAATATAATATGAATTTGATTTCATACTTAAATAATCTCCACAATCTTGATGCTACTAACGCCGAAAACATGGAGAATTTGCTTGATACTATTCCAACTGAACCTCAATCTCCAACTAAAATTGAAGAGCAGTCTAATTGGTTTGATAGGTTTTGTAATTTCATAGCAGGTCTATTTGGAGGCTAATTTGCAAAAACCTTTCACATTATTTTCATTAAAAAAGAGGATTGTAGCAGTTTTACTTGTTATATCCTTTATTTTTTGTTCACTTGTTGTTCGACTTTTTGTGTTGCAAATAATAAACGGAGAAAATTTGCAATCAAGAGCCACAGACCAATGGACTCGTGACCTTGCAATAGTCGCTCCTCGTGGGACAATTTATGATAGAACAGGGTCAACTCTTGCTGTAAGTTATACCACGTATAATGTTTATGTTAGGGCAAGAGAAGTTACAGAGCCTTCAAAGGTTGCTTTCGTTTTATCAAATCTCTTAAATTTAGAATTTGCATCAGTATATCAAAAAATCTCAAAGAAAAATATTAGTGAGGTTTTGATTAAAATGCAAGTAGAGGGTGAAATTGCAGAAAAGATTTATGATGAAAATTTAGATGGGGTGTATTTAGCAGAAAATACAAATCGTTATTATACTTATGGGAATCTTCTCACTCAAGTTTTAGGCTTTACAAGTATTGACAACGTTGGGCAGACGGGAGTTGAAGCCTATTATAATGATTATTTAAAAGGTGTTGATGGTTATAGTTATGTTCAAAGTGATTTACAGGGTAAAGAAATTGGTGGAAGTTTAAGATATTATATACCTGCAACACCAGGATTTGATTTGAGCTTAACGATTGATAGTAAAATGCAATTAATAGTCGAACAAGTTTTAGAGCAAATAATGACCGAACAAAAAGCAAAAAATGTGACGGGTATAATTTTAAATGCTAAAACTAGTGAAATTCTCGCTCTTTCAACCAAACCAAGTTTTGACTTAAATGAAGTTCCACGTGATGATTTAGACCTTTTGTTTGAGTGCAGTAAAGTTAAACCAGCAACCGACATATACGAGCCTGGTTCAACCTTTAAGATATTGACTGTCGCCGCTGCACTTGAAGAGGGGTTAACAAATCTAGAAGATAGATTTTATTGCCCTGGATATAGAATCATTGATGGTGTTCGAATTAAGTGCTGGAAAACAATAGGTCATGGGTCACAAACATTGCTTGAAGCGTTCTCAAACTCTTGTAACTGTTGCTTTATGGATTTAGCATTAAGACTTGGCATAGATAAGTTTTATAGTTATATGGAAAAATTTGGATTAGGAAGCAAGACTGGGTTTGATGTTTCTGGTGAGCAAAGCGGTATATTAATGGCGAAATCAAACGTTAAAAATGTTGACCTTGCAAGAATGGGCTTTGGTCATGCAATTGCTTTGACGCCAGTCCAGTTATTAACAGCGACAGCCTCTATTATAAATGGCGGAACATATAATTCTCCGCATCTATTGAGTTATTTTTCAGATGAAAATAGCGAAATTATAAAATCTTATTCAGGCAAAACAAAAACAAATGTAATTAGTAAAGAAACTTCTAAAATTGTAAACACTCTTCTTGAATTTGCTGAAAATAAGACGGGGAAATATACTTTTGTTGAGGGTTACAATGTTGGCGGAAAGACAGGAACAGCACAGAAATATAAAGAAACTGGTGGTATAGACCAAGGTAAATATATTTCAAGTTTCATAGGCACTTATCCTGCTGATGACCCAGAATATATAGTTTTTGTCATGGTTGACGAGCCAAGTGCTGGAGCATATTATGGAAGTATAGTTGCCGCACCATATGGTAAAATCATTTTTTCTAATTTGTTTGAATATTTAGGTGAAGAAAAACAAGATGAAAGTGTGAACGTAGAATATGTGACTATGCCAAATCTTGTAGGATTAAGTTTAACAGAGGCATCAATAGAACTTAAAAAACTCAACCTTTATTATGAACTTGATGGAGAAGGAGAGTTTATCACTGAACAACTTCCACCAGTAGGGTCAAGTATTCAAGAAGGCTCAACAATTGTATTAATAACATAATGGACTTCTTTTATAGTAAATGAATATAAAATTCTAAATATATTGTTATAATTAATTTTTTGATAATTTGTTGTTAAAATACTGTTTCCACTTTGCAATGGATTTCTAGAGTAAAAAATATACTATATTGGATGAAAGATGATGATTAAGTTTAAAGTACTAAATTTAATTTGTAATTTTGAATTATTCAAAAAATCGTTATCTTTATAAAATCATTTGCATATTTTTAGTGTATAATATAAAATATAAGTTATGAGTTTAGAATTAATCATTTTAATAGGAGTTATTGCGTTGGCGGTTTTGCTATGTTTTTTGTTGGCAATAGCAAATTATGCAGGTGAAAGATTTTATGAAAAATATAAAGAGATAGACAAAATTGAAGCATGGACCGATTTAATGCCTCTTGGTTATATAAACAAACTCAATCAAGAGCATTTTGAAGGGAAAATTCAAGTAGTTCAAATATCTACTTTAGCAGGTGACGCATATAGCAAAGGTAAACTTTTTCTATCAACTAATACAATAAATAAAAATTCCCTTGCTTCTTATACAATAATTTCTCACGAACTTGGTCATGCTAAACAAGATAGGGATGGTAAAAAGTTAAAAAGACTTACTGTTGCAAGAAAACTTGGACGATTTATAGGACATCTTTTGTTCCCATTTCTAATTGTTGGGGCCGTATTACTTTTTTTTGAAAATCTATTTTGGATTGGAGTAGGTGCCCTTGCTGGTGGCGGATTAATATTTTTAATCGCATTAGTTTTAAAATTAATTACCATTTCCATTGAAAAAGACGCCTCTAGAAATGCTATTATATTTTTAAAGGAAGTCTTTGATGGAAAGCAGTTAAAAACTTGCAAAAAATTTTTAAAAGATGCAAGATTGACTTATTGGGCAGACTTTTTAAGGGCGCTTTTCTTCTGGACAGCAATGTCTAAAAAGACTAAACTTTTTAATTAAAAGGAGTGGTTATGGAATATTATATTGGTTATTTAATTTCAGGTATAGTAATAATTATTGCAATTTTTATATCTTTATTTGCTCAAACTAAAGTAAATGGTGCATTTAATAAATATAAAGATGTGCCATCTAGTTTGGGAATGACAGGGGCAGAACTCGCCGAAAAAATGGCTAGAGAAAATAATTTAGATATTGTTGTTAGAATGTGTAGCGGGCATTTGACGGATCACTATAATCCAAAAGATAAAAGTCTAAATATTTCAGAGGCTAACTATCACGGAACGTCTGTTTCAGCGCATGCAATTGTTGCACATGAATTTGGGCATGCAATGCAAGATGCGAAAAATTATGCACCTTTAAAAATTCGTCAGTTTGTTATTAAAACAAGTAATTTTGTTTCAAAACTACTTATGCCACTTTTAATTTTGGGAATTTTGTTGCAAATTTTTCTATTTTCTTCTATAGCGGGGAGTCTAGTTATTTATATTTCGGTCGCTTTGTATGGTGTTTCTGTAATTGCAAGTTTAGTGACTTTGCCAGTAGAATATAACGCATCGTCACGAGCAAAAAAGATTTTAATAGGAATGGGATCTGTTTCTGAAGATGAAGTGAAGGGAACAGATGCTGTTTTAAATGCTGCCGCATTGACGTATGTTGCATCATTACTTCTTTCTCTTGCTTATTTCTTGAGATTTCTATTTTTGTTACTTGCGATTAGAGATAGGTAGTTATAGATAAGGCTGAAAAGAAGTTTGCTTTAAGCAAACAGCAAATTGACATTTGCTAAAGAAAATTTTTAATTTTCTTTTTCTTTTCAGCCTTTTTAAATAAAAATACATGATGTAAAATTTTCTTATTTTACTACAAAATGATCAAAAATTAATAAAAATTAGAAATTTTTATCAAAAAATTAGTATTTTTTAATGTATTTTTTAAAAATTTTGAAATTAAATATCAAAATTAAAGAAATCATCATTTGTAATTTCATTTGAACTTTCTACGTTAATATTCGAATTGCCAAAGTTATTATGATTATCTGATTCATCAAT
>CALWCW010000047.1 GCA_944376495.1 uncultured Clostridia bacterium
TATATATATTATTACAATAACGAACGAATAATACTTAAATTAAAAATGAGTCCGGTAAAATACCGAACTCAAAATATAGCAATATAATTATTAAATTTTTGTCCAACTTTTGGGGTGCACCCCAAAATTTAAGATGTATTTTAAATATAAATTTCATTTTCGTCAAAATATTTTAAAATTAAACTAATTAATTATGTTATTTTTCGTCTTTTTTTACTTCTTCAATATTTTTTTTATCATTTCCTTTATTTTGATTGATGTTTGTTTCTTTTGATAAATTTGAATCTAATGAATCTATTTCATTATCTTTATAATTTACTTTATCATGTATAAAAAATGTTGCAAGTTCTTTTTCATAAAATTTTATACCGAGATTGTATTTTGAAAATTTTCCTATTATTAAATGTATTGAAAACACAATTCCGCCGATGAAATTACATAAAATATCTTCCATTGTATCAGTAACAAGTGAAGCATTATATCCAGGCACAAACTCACCTTGAACATCAAATCCAAATAGACTAACAGTCCATTCGGCAAGTTCCCATATAAGTTCTATTGCTAAAGTAATGCTTAAACATACAACAATAATTGTCCAAGGATTTAACTTTTTATAATCTTCAGTTTTTGATAAAAATAAAATTCCGAGCAATGAAAATACATATCCTGCTATTAAATGTATTACTATATCATAAAACCAAATTAAACTATAAAAATTAACGCACACTCCTAAAACGCCAGAAAAAATTGCATAAATTTCATATGTCAAAAAGATAACATTAGAAAGCCTTCGTCTAAATATAATTTCAAAGAAGTAAGGCAATAAAACAACAACAGCAATCCCAATTGAGCCTAAACATCTATCATTAGGGTCGCCAATTGCAAAATAATAAATAATAAGCCCTAAACAAACCAAAAAAGATATAGCCATAATAATCAAATTCACTATTCTAAATGTTTTATCTTTTTTAGTCAAATCATTAAATTTTATCATTTTTGTTTTCATATTACATCCTATCTAGTATTATGTCTAGCATAACACCCTCTATATATAGATTTAATTATACTCTTCAATTTCTTTCTCTAATTGAATAAGTCTATTCTTATTTGTTTCTAATTTAATTTTTTCATTGTCAATTAAATTTTGGGGTGCTTTCGAAACAAAACCTTCATTTGACAACATTCTTTGTGACCTTTCAATTTCAAATTTAACATTTTGAATTTCTTTTTTAAGGCGCTCTTTTTCTTTATCACTATCAACAAGTTGTCCCATTGGAATATAAATTTTAATCCCCTCTAACAATACTTTAGCGCATTTTTCTTTAGGTTCATCTATAACTATATTACACTTTGTTCCATAGGCTAATTTAGCTATTTCTGACAAATTTTCATAAATTAAATCTTTATTTTGTTCAACTTGCAAATAAATTTCAGTTCTTTTATTGTCAGGAACATTAAATCCTGCCCTAGCATTTCTTATTGACTTTATAACCTCTATGATGTAATCAAAATTATTATTTAAATTCTTTAGTTTTAATTTACTAGGGAATTTAGTCAACATAATTGTTTCCTCATGATGAGGCATTTCTTGATAAATATATTCTGTAACAAAAGGTATAAAAGGATGAAATAATTTTAATAAATTATCTAAAACATAATAAAGAACATTTTGCGTCTTATTCTTTTTGTCTATATCATCTCCATATAAATCTACCTTGCTTAATTCAATATACCAATCACAAAATTTTGATACTGTAAATTCAATTAAATTGCTTGTTGCTACACCAAAAGCATATCGATCTATATTTTTAGTGACCGATTTTATTAGTGCATCAAGTTCATTTAAAATCCATTTATCTTTTTCTTGTAATTTTAAATTTTCAATTGGGACAAAAGTCATATTTTCCAAATTTTGAAGAACAAATTTACTTGCATTATACAACTTATTTATAAATATTTTTGTTTCCTTTGCCTTTTCTTCTCCATATTTGATATCTGTCCCCATGCTCATGCCATTAATAAGGCTTAATCTTAATGAATCAGCACCATATTTATCAATCATGTCAATAGGGTCAACCCCATTTCCAAGATGCTTCGACATTTTAACACCATTTATATCACGAACAAGACCATGTATAACAACATCTTTAAATGGTATGTCTTTCATGAATTTTATGCCAGAAAAGACCATTTTTGATACCCAGAAAGTTATGATGTCATAACCCGTTACCAAAGTTGAAGTTGGATAATAATATTTTAAATCATCTGTTTCATTTGGATAGCCCAAAGTAGAAAAAGGCCATAATGCTGATGAAAACCAAGTATCAAGCACATCATTATCTTGAGATAAATTTTTATTTTGACAAATAGGACAGCAATTTGGGTCTTCTTCGCTTGCGAATGTATGACCATTAGCACAAGTAAACACTGGAATTCTATGACCAAGCCATATTTGTCTTGAAATACACCAATCTTGAATATTTTCAAGCCAATTTAAATATGTCTTTTCATATCGTTTAGGATGAAATTTTAATTTCCCACTTTTAACAGCCTCTATTGCAGGTATAGCAAGGTTTTTCATTTTAACAAACCATTGAGTCGAAATTCTTGGCTCGGTGAAACTGCCACAACGTTCACATGTGCCTACTTGATTTTTATATTTTTCTTTTTTTACTAAATATCCACCCTCTTGCAAGGCTTTTTCTATCAAAGGTCTAGCCTCAATTCTATCCATCCCTTTGAATTGCCCTGCAATTTCAGTAAGTTTTCCATCATCATCTATACAATTTACGACTTCTAAATTATGACGTAATCCAACCTCATAGTCATTTGGGTCATGTGCAGGAGTGATTTTTACTGCCCCTGTTCCAAAGCCCATTTCACAATATTCATCACCAATAAGTTTTATTTTTTTATTTACCAAAGGCAAAATTAAATCTTTTCCTATTTTGTCTTTAAATCTATCGTCATTAGGATTGACAGCAACAGCCGTATCACCAAAAAGTGTTTCTGGTCTAGTTGTTGCTACCACAACCTCGCCGCTTCCATCTGCAAAAGGATAACGAACATACCAAAGATAAGTATTTTGGTCAATGTGGACATTTTCGTTATCAGAAATTGTTGTTTTACAACTAGGACAATAATTCACAACACGTTTTCCTTTGTATATTAACCCTTCATTATAATACTCGCAAAAAACATGCCTAACTGCTTTATTTAGATTATCATCCATAGTAAAAGCAAGCCTTGACCAATCACACGAAACTCCTAGCATCTTCAACTGGTCACATATTACATGAGTATATTTATTATACCAATCCCAACCTCTTTTTAAAAAATCTTCTCTTCCTACACCTTCTTTTGTTAAGCCATTTCGTTTTAAATCTTTTACTAAAACTTGTTCGGTTGCGATAGCCGCATGGTCTGTTCCAGGAACCCACAGTGTATTATAACCTTGCATACGCTTTGTTCTAATTAATATATCTTGAATTGTATTATCAAGAGCATGTCCAATATGGGCTTTCCCCGTAACGTTAAGCGGTGGCATTACTATACTATAATGTTCTCTATTATCGGGATTTGTTGTAAAATAATTTTTATTTAACCAATTTTTATAAATCTCTTTTTCAAATAATTCTGGTGTATAACTTTTATCCATTTGTTCTCCTTATTAAAATTGAAAAATAACAAAAATCTATTAATTTTTCAAAAATACTACTTAATAATTATATAATATACCATTATAAAATGCAAGTAAATAACAATATTTCTACAATTTCAAAAAAAACGAAAGATAAAGAATTATAATTTTTTATTGTATTAATAAAATTCATATTTTTACATCTTATTAATTATTAAAAGTTATATTATTATTAAATTTTTTATTATTTATTAAGGTTTATATTTTTATTATAAATAAAAAATGCCAAACATCAATGTTGACATTTTTTGTAAGATTTGATAAACAAAAGTGAAAATTTTTACTTTCTTTTTTTAGTCTGTGGACCAAATCTATAAGCCAAATAAGTTATTATCATCATAGCAAATGATATAATGAAGTTTAAGATAAGTCCCCAACCAACACTAGAAATTTCTGCTAATTGATTTGCATCACTCACTTCAACCCCTACTAAAATTATAGCAATTAAAGCGAATACAAACATTACTATAGAACTTACAATATTGATTAAATTAATAATTCTTCCAACCTTGTTATTTTTTATTAATCCCATATTTACTAAAATATTAAGAATAGCACATAAAATAATAACTGCAGCAAGAATTGAGATAAAAATAAGTGAAACAGCAATCATCACTTGATTTGAATTGCCTTCTACATAGTGTTCTATCATATCATATCCAGTAGTATTTAAAGTTGTTATACTCATATCTCTTGTTATATGAGGCTGTGACAAGAAAACAAATAGTAAGACAGACAATACAATAGCGGCACCATTCATTATAGTTGATAAAAATTTTTTCATTTTCTCTTACTCTCCTTTTTTATCAATTTTTTCTTTTTGAATATTTACACTTTTGTTTATCTCTAAATTAGTTGAATTATTTTTTGTGTCGTTTTTTATTACTTCACTGACACTAGCAAGCAAACCTGCAACATTTTGAATATCACTTGGCACAATAATTTTCGTTGCATTCCCATTTGCTAAAACTTTTAAAGCCTCAAAACCTTGCAATGTTACATATGCAGCATCAGGATTTGATGTGTTAATAAGTTCAATTGCCTTGCTTTCACCTTCTGCAACAGCAATTAATGCCGCCTTATCTGCCTCTGCCTTTAAAATCCTTGACTCTTTTTCAGCTTCAGCCCTTAAAATTTGTGCCTGCTTCTCACCTTCCGCTACCAAAATGCTTGCTCTTTTTTCACCTTCTGCTTTTAATATTTGCTCACGACGTTCTCTTTCCGCTCTCATCTGCTTTTCCATGGCATCTTGAATATCTTTTGGAGGAAGAATATTTTTTAGTTCGACACGATTAATTTTTATACCCCAAGGGTCAGTTGCTTCATCTAAAATTACACGCATTTTTGTATTTACTGTATCTCTTGATGTTAATGTTTCGTCAAGTTCCAATTCACCCACTATATTACGCAAAGTTGTCGCAGTTAAATTTTCAATTGCTTTAATAGGCGAATCAACACCATAGGTAAATAATTTTGCGTCAGTTATTTGAAAATACACTACCGTATCAATTTGCATTGTGACATTATCTTTTGTAATAACAGGTTGAGGTTGAAAATCTGCAACAATTTCTTTTAAAGAAATTGCTTTGCTTGTTCTATCTACAAATGGAAAGATGACATGGATTCCAGTTTCTAAAGTTTTTCTATATTTTCCAAGTCTTTCAACTACAACCGCAGTTGCCTGTCGAACAATTCTAACAGAAAAACAAAGACTAATTAATATTAATGCACCTAATATGATTAAAACTATTGCCCAAGCACTCATTTTACCCTTCCTTCATCACCTTTACCATCAGTTTGTTTATTTTCGTCATTAACTTCATCATCTTCTTTTTTGTTAGATACTTGTAATGACTCTACGTTTTCATTATTTAAATTATTATCAGTTTCTTGTAGGTTGTCTTTTTTCTCTTTTTTGCTGTTTTCAATTTCTTCTACTTTTTTTACAATTAGTTTATTTCCTTCTACTCTTAAAACTTCAATAATTGAGCCTTTTTCTATCGTTTCTTGATTTTCACCCATTATAGACCAGACAACATCATTGATTTTTACGGTCCCGTTTTTCTCAAATGTTGTTTCTTCAACCACCCTAAAATGCTTACCAACAATGCTATCTAAATTTGTTTTTTCATTCATATTTTTAAGTAATAATTTTTTTGCATACTTACGAACAAAAATGATCAGCAATGCAGAAACAACAACAAAAATTGCTATTTGCAATTCAATGTAAATTCCACCTATCGCCGACAAAATAAAAGGAATAATTGCACCTAACGTAAACCAAATTGATACCAGTTCCATTGTGCAAAGTTCTATAATTAAAGTGAGTGCTAATACTCCAAGCCACACCCAAAACATAATTTCCATATAAAACCTCTTTTTATTAGAATAACATTTAATAATATATATGTCAATCTTTTTTTAAATTTTAATATTACATTTTTGAAATTTTGTAAGATATTTGTTGTTAAATTGCAATATATAGATAATAATTAATTTTTTTTAAAAAAAGCTTTTATCTATTATTCTTATTAGATATAAACTTTTCTTTATTTATTTTTTTTAAGCCACTTTAAAACAACCTCTTCAACTTCTTTATTTGAATAACTTCCACATAAAACCATTGTTAAAGTCCCATATTTGAGATTTAACAATTGTGCAAGTTCTTTAGTTGTAATCTTTAAATCCTTTTTCTTTTGAGCAATTTTAGCCCTCTGCATCAGTGTTAGCATAATCACTCACCTCATTGTATGCCTCAATTATTTTAACTAATTTCCCATAACCTTGTTCAGTCAAATTGATTACATCAAAGATTTTTTCACTCCAACCTGCTAAAATGTTTACATTTTCGCCCTTAAATTGTTGTGTTCCATAGCCAACTAAATCTATACCATAAAATTTCACGTTTGGATTAATATTTTTAATATATTCATTTAATAATTGTTGACATGATTTTGCATATAAAGGTTTTTTGTCTTTTTCCCATTCAATTACAACATCCATTTGATAATTAACTTCATTATCAGATAGAAGAATAATTCTATCCACCTTTATTTTATTTAAAAGTAAATATAAAATTGGTAACCCTATACTTGTTCCCCCTCCATTAATATTTACTGATTTAGCATTAGCAATTATTCCTGCTTTCTTTGAAAAAGTGTTAATATATAAGTTATTATCAAAAGAAACAACAATAGAGTCATCGCAAATATAGTTTGCCATAGATGCAAGTAAGGTCGCAATTTGCGCTGGAGTCATATCACTGTGTTTTGATATACCCTGAGTCATTGAACCACTTACATCAATTGCAATCAACGTTTTACCCTTTAACTTTTCTATATTTTTAGTGCTAATTTCAATCGCTTTTTCTAATATATCTAAAACTTTTGATGAGCAATTTGGATTAGTCAAAATTTTATTGTAGGCAGAATAAAAGCGGAATGGCAATATTTTACTTCTCAAAATTGCATTCTTATCTGTTAAGGCTTTATATACCTTATTTATATTATTAGGTTGTGCATTTAAAATATTATTCAAATTACGAAGTAAAGCCATTGTTCCAACCTTTCCGCTATCAATAAGTTCTTCCCAAACTTCTTTTGTATTTCCTTTTGCAGAAAGTTCTGTTTCCCAAGTATATGGTGTTGATAAATTGTCATTAACTATTTTTTTGAAAATTTCATTATGCACTTCATCTTTTGCTTTTGCGTGGGTTAAACGCAACACATCTTTAAATGATAATGTTTTTGAATTTCTGTTGTATTTTCCAAATTGGTATTCATCAAAATTATTTATTACAAAAGTAAGTGCCTTTTTTAAAGAGTTTGGTATTGGTTTCCCATAGTAATTTAGATAATATGACAAAATTTCTGTTATATCATCTGCCCTACGACAAACTCCACATACAGCATATTTAACAAAATCTTTTCCCTTTTCTTCACTTGCGAGTAATGAACAAAGAACATGAGAAACACTTCTTAAATTCATTTCATTACGAGCAAAAACAGCAAGGTTTGCAACATATCTTCCTTGCCCTTGATTGATCAAATTTTTAGCCAATTCTACAAGTTCTTTAGAATTATCTCCATAAAATTTATTTTCATTGAATAAAGATGTTAAAACCATTGATGCAAGTTTTTCTTTATCATTCATTTTGAATGCAACTTGACCTTCATTGTTTAATGTTAAATTATCTTTCTTTAAATTAAATTTTGACATTTTATCCTCCATGTTTTAAAAATTATTTCTTATAAAAATTAAAAATAAGTTTTATAAAATAAAAACTGCCTCTAGGCAGTTTAATATATAGATTTGTGGAGAAACAGGTGAAAACGGTTATATTCAAAATCTGACGAAGTATCCGTTTTCTTCACTACCACAAAGTTATTTTTAAACTGCCGAGAAACACTTGAAAAAGGGTTCAAAACTTATAATGGAAATCGAAGTAACCTTTTTCATCACTACGGCAACGTTTTACACATATAATATACTACACTTTTATTTATTTGTCAACAATTCTTTAAAAAAATTAAAAATTTTATATGAATTTCATATGAAATTTATAAAAAAATCTAGTATTTCACTAATAAAAAATAATATAGAACTTTTAAAAAAATATGATGATGAAAGAGTTTATAGAAAATTCAATGAAATTTTAAAAGAACTAAATATCAAAGGAAGTATTGTTAATTTAAGGCATACATTCGCTACGAATAACTTTTATTTAGGAAACCCCGAACTATTCATATCAAGACAAATGGGACATAGAACAAGCCAAATTACGAAAGATAACTATACTGATATAATCTATCATTTAAGCAAAGAAAAAATACTTAAATTATATAATAATTTATATTATCGGAAGTCGAACTTGCTTGCAAGAGTGAGACTGATGTTTTTACATACTATGTGATAGGTGTGCGAAAGCACACAAAATTCGTTAGAATTTGTTAAAATTTTATGTTAATAAAATTTTAACATCACATAGTTTATATTACATTTTTTGACACAGTTTTTGACACAGTTTCCTTACTTTTTACCCCCTATTTTTGCATTACTTATCAAATTTCAAAAAAAAGTTGTGTCAAAACAAAAAACGCTATAGACCTTTATTTTAAAGACCTATAGCAAAAATTTTTGGTGCCGGTGGTGGGAGCCCTACCCTAAAAATCTAACGATTTTCAGGGAACCCTTATCTCACCCATGGGTTCGACTCCCATTTAAGTTTAATAAAAAAACTGCATACCGCAGTTCTTCCTTGGTGCGACAAGTGATAAAGTATCCGAACCAACTACAAGTCCAAGTTGGTGTTGGTTATATCAAACTAAGAGTTAAGATAAATTAACTTGTCTTATAAAATTATTATATCATAAATTATTTATATT
>CALWCW010000048.1 GCA_944376495.1 uncultured Clostridia bacterium
ATTAGACCGCATATCTATTATACACGAAATTTTAAATTCTGGACTATATTTTTTAAATTTACTTCCTTTCTTCGCCATAAAAAAGTGAACCTCCTTAAGTGTCTAACTTTTGGGGTTCACTTCAAATTCGCACTAGATTTTTTATTTTTAAAATATGTCTTTATGAATTTATTTTATTTAAGCAAATAATGTTATAGTATTTACTATTAAGATTATGACTGCCACAATTATTGAGACGTAAATATAAGGCGACGTTCTACCTTTTTGAATTTCAACTTGTTCTTTGCTTTGATGTTTAAAATAATATTTATCAATTATGATTAAAATGCCAGCAGTAACAAATAGGAGAGCAAAAGCTATTAAATAGAACCACCATTCACCAGGCAATGACATTGACCAGCCTGTTGCGTTTTGAATGTAGGCAAACATAACAACTAAAAAGTTATTAATAAAATGGACTAGCATTGACGAGAAGATTGAGCCAGTTCTAATTACAAGCCAAGCCATTATACTTCCAAGAATAAAAGGATAAACAAATTGTTGAAAACTTCCGTGCATTAAAGAGAACATAATAGCCGAAATAAGAATTTCACCTGTTTCATTAAATTTAGTGCGAAGTCCATTAAATATTATCCCTCTGAAAATTAATTCTTCAGCAATTGCTGGAAGAAGTGCTAAAACAAAAACGGCAAGCATGAACGTTCCAAAATCGGTAGGATTAATTGATGTTCCTTCTTGAAGAGGAAAACCTATTAATGCAAGTAAATTATCAACTGCACCTATAAAATATTGAATGCCAAAAAGAGAAATAATGCCGACTGCAATTATAATAAAATATGTGTGCCAAGGCATTTTAAATTTGAGATTGACAGCCTTATACTCTATTTTACATACCTTATTATATATAAGATATATTGAAATATAGATAATAAAATTTAATATTGCATAACCTGTCAAAAACCACATATTAGAAGTGATTTCAGTGGGTTCAATATCATGCTGATTTGCAATTTGTGCTATTATAATAGAAATTAAAATACTAATTGCGAGCGGGATAATCAAGCATGCTAAAAAAACTTTTCCGCTGTCATCATGTCTATAAATACTTCTTTTTTCAAATGTTTTATTATTTGTTTGTTTACTACTCATTAAAACATTATACAATAAATATTTAAAAAAAACAAACAAACGACTTTACTTTATTGAATTTTTTTATTATAATATAATAATGAAAGACTTTATGAAAGAGGCCTTAAAAGAAGCATGTAAAAGTTTGCAGGAAATCGAAGTGCCAATAGGAGCGGTTATTGTCAAAGATAATAAAATTATTGCTCGTGGCCACAATAATCGAGAAAAATCTCAGAATGCTATAAAACATGCGGAAATTAATGCTATTGAAAAAGCTTGTAAAAAACTGAAATCTTGGCGACTTGAAAATGCGACAATTTATGTCACTTTAGAGCCTTGTCCAATGTGTGCGGGTGCTATCGCTAATGCTCGTATAGAATGTTTGGTTTATGCAGCAAAAGAGCAGACGGGCAAAGACAATTTATGCAATGAAATTTTGTCTAGTGATAGATTGAATCACAAAACAAAAATCATTCATGACAGCACATATGAAAAAGAAGCGTCTTCACTTTTGACTGATTTTTTCAAAAACAGAAGATAAATTTTATAAATACATAAGATAATACATAGAATAGATTAAGTCATTTGCTTTCAAGTTATTTTTCCCATATCTTAATTCTATATTTTTTTGTTTATATTTTAGTAAACTATAGTTTAATTTACTTGATAAATAAGAAATTTTGACAGTTTTCAACAAGAAATTTTTAAAGATTTGTAATTAAGACAAAAAATCCATTGTATCTTATTAATGTCTAAAATTTTCAATATAGTTCAAAAAATTTTTAAAATCTATTGTCTTTTATTTAAAATTAAGTTATAATGTATTAAATTTTAAGGAGTTATATGACAGTTAAAAACAAATTAACAAGAAATGTTTTCTATTGCTACTTTTTTATAGTAGTGCTTTTTGCAGTTATAAGAATGTTATCCTCATTTGATGTATTTAAACCGCTCGGTGAGGTGGGTGAATATATAATAAATGCTGTCATTCAAATTGTTCTGATATTTGCTACTAGTATTTTCCTTTTTAGTTATCTTCAAAAAAGCAAAATCAAATCCACCTTAAACTTTTTTGGTTTTAAAAAAATTAACTTCAAAGCAATTTTAATTTCGCTTGCAATAGGAATTATAGTTTATATTTTAAATGTATTTGTTGCTTCTTTCTTTAATTCCATTTTGTCTGCACTAGGCTATAATTTTGGTTCAACTTCAAGTGAAGGGGGGTATCCTTTCTGGCTCTTTATTATCAACATTATAGTTACGGCTGTATTGCCAGCGATTTGTGAGGAAACGGCACATAGGGGAATGTTGCTAAAAGGATTATCTCCTATGGGTAGAAGAAATGCAATTATAATTTCATCAATGCTGTTTGGTCTTTTGCATATGAACATTACCCAATTTTTCTATGCAACCTTAATAGGATTTTTGCTTGGTCATATTGCAACAATTAGTGATAGTATTTATCCTGCTATGATAATTCATTTCATGAATAATGCAATAAGTGTCTTAATGGGCTACTCTCAAGCAAATAATCTTGGCTTTGATTTTCTATTTACTTATATAAATCAAAGCATTGCAAATAATGCGCTTGTTGGATTTATATTTATATTATCTTTAATAGTCTTATTAATTATACTTTTAAAATATTTGATAGTTCTTCTATTTAGACAAACTTCAGCAAAGAAAATGAACGAACTTCAAGATGTTCTATTTAAAGAAATTGCGAGGGGAAATTATTTAAAAGAACTAGAAGAAACGGCTAGAGGGCTTTATGAGCATGAAATCCCAACAATCTCATTTGAAGAGTTTGATAAATTATATCAAAATAAAACGATTGATATGGGACATGCAACAGACCTAGAAAATCAAATTCAGTTCGGGTCAGATGATTTCAAAATTGACAAAGTTACAAAAATCTTAATGATTGCATGTTTTACATTGGCCTCTATTGTCACAATTTACACTTTATTTTGGGGGATTTTCTTATGGTAAGCATTAAAATTGTTTGCGTAGGAAATTTAAAAGAAAAATTTTGGAGAGATGCAGAGCAAGAATATGTCAAACGTCTATCTAAATTTTGCAAACTGGAATTAAAAGAAATTGAAGAACAAAATCAGTTCAAAGAAGAAGATAGAATTATAGAAGTAGAAAGTAAAAAAATTGAAAAAGAGATAGAAAATGACAGTTATCTAATGGATATAAATGGCAATCAATATTCTAGCGAAGAGTTTGCAAAACTTATTGAACAAATCTCTTTAAAGAAAAGTCAAATAACATTTGTTATTGGTGGTTCAAACGGGGTAAGTAAAAAAATAAAAGATACTTTGAAAAACAAAATATCTTTTGGTAAGGCGACTTATCCTCATAATTTAGCAAGAATAATTTTGCTTGAGCAAATTTACAGAGCATTTATGATAAATAGCGGAGCCAAATATCATAAATAA
>CALWCW010000049.1 GCA_944376495.1 uncultured Clostridia bacterium
GTGATTTATCATAAATTAAATAATCTCCTTGCGTTTTGCGTGGTTTTTTCTTCTATTTCTTCTATTGAAACATCTTTTAATTGAGCCAAATTCTTTGCAATTATAGGGATTAAACTTGGGTCGTTTCTTCTGCCTCGAAATGGGTCAGGGGCAAGATAAGGGCAATCTGTTTCAAGAATAAGATTTTCAAGAGGCAAAGACTTAATAGTTTCTTTTAAATTGCTTGCGTTTTTAAATGTCGAAACTCCACCGACCGAAATATAAAATCCTAATTTTAGACTTTCTTTTGCTATTTCTTTGCTACCACCATAACAATGAAAAGTTCCGCTGTATTTAAGAAGATTTTTATTCCTTTTTAAAAGGTCTATCATATCTCCGTAAGCATCTCGGCAGTGAATTACTATTGGCAGTTTAAGTTCGTATGCAAGTTCAAGTTGTTTTAAAAATATCTCTTTCTGCTTCTCTCTTGGAGGCATATTGTCTGTATATTGCAAACCTATCTCTCCAATTGCAACAACCTTTTTATTTTGAGCCATTTGTGCAAAAATGTTCTCAATTTGCTTGTCAAATTCATATATATTTTCAGGATACATACCAATTGAAGCATAGACCTCATCGTAATTTTGAGCAAATTCCAGTGCTTTTTGCGAACTATCATAGTCAACCCCAGATGTTATTATCTTAAGCACATTCGCTGTTCTACACTTTTCAAGTATTTCCTTCTCCTCGCCCTTAAATCTCTCATCAGTAAGGTGAGCATGCGTATCAACAAACATACGTTCTCCTTTTATTTAATTTTAATCTACCTTTTTCAAAAAGTCAATTAATTTAATTTTCTTCTTATTATTTTATTGCAAAAGTAATTTTTAAGAAAAAAATAATTTTATAGTTTTATTTTTATTTTAATAAATTTTAATTTTTTATTTTTTTTAATTTTTATTTAAATTAAAAAATAAATATTTTCAATAAAAAATCATTATTTTTACTAAAAACATTATTTAAGGAATAAGATATTACATGAATAGAATTTGGTTTATTATGGTTGTCGGTTCAATTGCTTGTCTTATATGGACTGACCCTGCAAATGTTCTTAATTCAATGATTGATGCTTCGGCTGAAGCATTGACTTTATCGGTCGAACTCTGTGCCGTTTATGCTGT
This sequence comes from uncultured Clostridia bacterium, assembly GCA_944376495.1. GTDB lineage: Bacteria > Bacillota > Clostridia > Christensenellales > UBA1242 > Caccovivens. The sequence goes on from CALWCW010000049.1 coordinate 1,161, forward strand.
ATGGCTTGGTGTTTTAGAACTTGTTGAAGCGAGCGGGCTTGGAGAAAAACTGGCAAAACTTTTACATCCGCTAATAAAAAAATTATTTAAGATTGACGACCTGCAAACAGAAAAAATGATTGCCCTTAATATGTCGGCTAATATCTTGGGACTTGGAAATGCGGCTACTCCAATGGGCATTGAGGCAATGAAAAGACTGGATGATGGAAGCGGTGTGGCAACTCCTGCAATGATTATGCTTATTGTCCTTAATGCGACCTCTTTGCAACTTCTTCCTAACACCGTCATCGGACTTCGCACCTCGGCAGGCTCGGCATCTCCCGCTGACATAATTTTGCCCACTATAATTGCAACCCTTTGCACCTGCCTTCTTGGAATTTGTCTTGTAAAACTTTTCAACCATTTGAGAGAAAAGGTCAGTAAAAGGAGCAAAAAATGAGTGCATATATTATTCCTGTCATTTTTATTGCTTTGTTTTGTTACGCAAAATGCAAAAAAGTAAACTGCTATGATACTTTTGTAAAAGGTGCAAAAAAATCTGTCCCTCTAGTAATTGATATTTTCCCTTACATTGCGACAATTATGATTGCTGTCGCACTATTAAGAGTAAGCGGTATAACCTCAATGCTTGCCTATGTTTTTTCACCTATTTTTAACTTGCTCGGTATTCCAAGCGAACTTATTGAACTTGTTCTTCTTCGTCCTTTCACTGGCTCTGGAAGTTTTGCACTTTTAAATGATGTTTTATTAACTTATGGCGCCGACTCATATATTTCTCGTTGTGCTTGCGTGATTTTAGGCTGTAGCGAAACAATCTTCTATGTGACAACGGTCTATATTTCTCAAACAAAAGTGAAAAAACTTTTATACGCAATTCCTATTGCTCTTATTTGTGCTGTGTTTGGGTCTGTTCTTGCTTGTTTGCTTTGTAGAATAATGTAATAAAAACAAAACGCCGCAATATTTTTTATAACTAAAGCACCACATTCAAATAATTTTTCTTGTAACAAAAACATATTTGTTTATTTTTAGTAATTTTATTTAATACTTTTTAATTTTAAAATTTATTTTATTTTATTATTTAATAAATCTAATTTAATATTATTTTTATTTTTTTTAATTAATTTATTTATTTTATAAAATAAGCATTATAAATAAATTAATATTTTTTCTTTCCTTCTATTTCTATAATGGCTATGTTAGAAGATATAGTTTGAAAAAATAGTCGCAATCTTCGCAAATCGTCACCTTCATAAGTGTTTGTAAATGCTATTGCCAAACTGCAAGCAAGTGACACAAGTTCTTCACCAGACATATTGAGTTTCTTTTTATCTTTCATGTAATTATTTATTCAAAAAAAAAATCATAAGTGAAGAAATGAATAGCAACAAAAGAATTTCAAAACGATTTTAATCTTAAATAAGCAATTAAAAAAGAACTTTATATAAAGTTCTTCTATATAATATGAAATTTAAGTTGACGAAATGTTTATTGTTTAAAATTTATGATTTAAAAGCCTAGATTTAACCTCTTCTTCTCCAAGCAATTTCATTATAGTATAAAGTGTTGGAGAATTTTTTCTACCAGTAATAGCAACTCTTATAAATTCGCATGCTTTTGCAACATTGCCTTTATAAGCATCTGGATTTTGCTTATAGAGTTTATTGTCAGTTGCATAACCATTTGCCCCTGCAATCTCTTTAACATTGTTAAACCATTCTTCATTTGACAAACTAGTTTTATATTGCTCTGCATAAATTTTTAGAAATTCATTTACCTTTTCTATATCTTCTTTTTCAATTTCATAACTAATAGGACGAGTGAACATATAGCCAAAATATTCGCTCATCATGCTATAATTATAAATATCTTTACGAGGTTTTGCAGTATTTTCTCTGTCCATTTGGCAAAGTTCTATATATTTTTCTCTATTGTTTTCTAGCACGTTTGCAAGAGTTTTATCTAATTCTTTTGCCCAATTTAACCAATTTTGATAAAGTTCTTCGCCTGTTTGCTTTGCTATAATGTTTTTTGATATATCGTTAAGTTTTACAATATCAAAAATAGGTGCAACTGTTGTTATATCTTCTACTCCAAACTTAAATTCTCTCCATGACAAGTCTGGATTATTTTTTCTCCAAATCTCAAATCCTGAATTTATCATATTTAAAAGGTATTCAAGTATGCTTTCTGTAGGATAGCCCTTTTCAACAAAATAAAGCATATTAAGTTCGGGGTCAAGACGCTTTGACATCTTTCTTTTATGCCCGTTTTCATCCAGTTTACAAATAAGCGGATTGTGACAATAAATGATAGGTTGAAATCCTAATGCCTCAAAAAGTTCTAAATGAGCAGGAGTTGATGGAATATATTCTTCACCTCGGACTACGACAGTTGTCCCCATTAAAGTATCATCTATTGCGTGAGCAAAAGCATAAGGTGGGACTCCGTCATTTTTTAATATAACAAAGTCTTTTGCGTTGGCCTTTGCTTCAAGTTCGCCTTTGATAAGGTCATAAAATTTAATCCTTTGACTGCCATCATTTTTTGTTTTTAATCTTATTGCAAACTTTTCTCCATTATCTATATGAGCCTTAACCTCTTCATAGGTCAAATCACGACATGGGTCATATTCTTTTTGGTCATCTTCAACAAATTTCGTTTCACGAAGTTTTAAAACGTCAGCCTTGCCTTCAGTCTTTTTACAAAAACAAGGAAAGGCTTTACCTTCTGCAACAAGTTTCTTTGCAAAAACCTTATAAATTTCATTCCTTTGTGATTGAACATATGGTCCATATTCTCCAATGTCTTTTCCATCAAAAGTTTGATATTCATCAAATTTTAAATTAAATCTATCAATAACCTCATAAATGATTTTTCGGGCATCTTTAACCCTTCTCTTTTCGTCAGTATCTTCAATTCGCAAGAAGAAAACCCCGCCCGTGTTTTTTGCAAGATTGTAACTAATAAATGCTTGGAAAAAGTTTCCAATATGCATAAAGCCTGTTGGGCTAGGAGCAAATCTTGTGACCTGCTCTCCTTCTTTTAATTTTCTTTTTGGATATTTATCAAAGATTTCTTGCTCTGATAGTTTTACATCTGGAAAAAGTAACTGTGCTATGTCTTTGTTATCCATTTTTTTCTCCTTTTAAAATTATGCTACGATATTCGAAACGTAATAATTATATATTAAAGTCATGATATTATTAGTTTCACAAAAATAATTGTTGAGTTGGTTATAATAAGAATCAAAATTGCTATTAACTCTTGTATATGCCTCTAAATAACTATCATACATATTTTCAAATTCCTCCAAAGAAAAAGCATTAACAGCCTTTTGATAAGATATTCGTTCATTATTTAAAGCCTCACAAATTTCAATGTAAGAATTTGTTTGTTCGACTGTCAACTGCTTCACACTTTTTGCTTGAATATTTTGAGCAAAATTTTTAAGTTTGCTTGATGAATTTGTATAAACTGTATCAGTCAAAATTTGCCCTGATGCACTATCCATTAAAATCAATCTAAAATCATTGAAAATTTGAAGTAATTGATAATCATAATAAAAATTAAGTTCATCTTGAGTTTGAGTTTCACTTCCTAAATTTCTAGCAATTCTTGCATTATTCATTAGGAAATTGCCAAGAGTTAAAGCAGTTTCGTAAACTTCATCAATAAAATTTCTCGCTGAATTTTTATATCTTGTAAAATAACCATTATATATATCTACTTCTGCGTTTGACTCAACACTTAACATTTTTTCGTTTTCGAGTTTTAATTCGTCGTATTCAGTGTTTAAACTATTAATTGCATTAACTAAATTATTAAAGTCATAACTTCCTTCAAGCCCATCAAGTTTGGTATGATATTCTTCAATAAAGTTAAGTCCAATCGCAGTCAATATCAAATAATTTTGGTCATCTTGGACTTCTTCACCTATTGCGTTTTTGCTATAAAAATTATTTAAGTAAAAATTTGTTTGATTATTATTAATTGACCCTGAAATAAACAAATTTGTATTTGACTTATAGTTTGTCATTGCCTGACTATAAAGAGCGAATGTATCCTGTGCATTACCTAAATCTCCACAACCTACAAGCAATAAACCAGTAAAAAACAAAATTGATGCTATGAATGATAAGAAAATTCTTCTCTTTTTCATACAACCTCCTTTAAACTATGAAATTTTTTACAGCGGTGTAAACTCCCTCGCTGTCAGATATATCTGTGTATGTTTTTGTAATAACTCTATTTGCATTTATTGAATGAATAACCTCATAGAAATTTGGTTCATTATAAAGTTCAAAGAATTTGTTTATAGTTTCATATTTACTTTGAAGTGATGAATTAAACATATAATTTGTTATTTCATAGTTATTGTTAAGATAGTTATCTACAAAATCTTCAAAGACATCAATTTTCCCTCTTGAAATAAAGTTATAGTTGCTTGATGATGTATCACCCTTTACATCAGAATTTACTAGATTTCTAAAATCATTTGTAATATCATTTGCAAAATCATTGACAGTATTTAGGATTAAATAAGATGCTTCATTATTATTAATTGATTGTCCAAAACAATTTGCATAACAAGTGCTTAAAGCTTTTATAGCATCTCTATAATTTACAAGCCAGTTATAATAAATTGCTCTAAAATCAACAAACGCATTTTGCAAGTAAGAAACGGAGTTATCTGCAAGCAGTGAAACGTCTGACATAATGTTATTAAGTTCTTTTTGCTCTTCAGTTGCATTGTCAAGATTGTCTTTTATAGTTTTATAGTTATTCTTTAATGTATCATTATCGTTTGCAAAAACCATAAATTCATTATAATAAATAAGCACATCACCAAGAGTTTCAGATAAAGTAGAAATGTAATTAATTTCAGATGTATAATAACTTAAAATAGAACTGCTGCTATATTTACTATAAAATCTATCATAAGATTCTTTTTCAACTTCGCTCGACAAGAAAGAAGTTTGAGAAACTGTTTGAAGAGTTTCAACCATACTATAAGTATTTGCTGGAATAACAAGTAAAACTATAACTACGATTATCGCCACCAAAATAAGCAAGCCAAATAAAATAGGCCACTTTCTAGTTCCTGTTGAATATTCTTTTTTTGCTTTTTCTTTTTTTGCCATTTTACCTCCCTATTCATTATCTCCAAAAACATCTATTTCAGCATTATTCAATGGTGTTTCTTCAATTTTGTTATAGTCAATCTTTTCCTTTCTAGGAGTGATAACTTTATCACCAATATTAACAAAAGTTGTGTATTCTCCAATCCAACGAAGTTTTACAGTCCCAGTTCGTCCATTTCTATGCTTTGCGACTATAAGTTCAACCGTTCCGGGTTCGTCATCTTGTGCAACATCATTATATTTTTCTGGATTATATAAGAATAAGACAATATCTGCATCTTGTTCAATTGCACCCGAATCTCTTAAATCGGCAAGTTGAGGTTTATGGTCACCTTGTCTCTTTTCAACATCACGCGATAACTGTGAAAGAACTATAAAAGGAACATTTAGTTCTTTTGCTGCCACTTTTAAATTACGTGAAATTGCCGCAACCTCATTTTGTCTGTTTTCTCCTTTTCTGCCTTCTCCAGAACTCATAAGTTGAATATAGTCAATCATAACAAGGTCAATATCTTCTTTAGCCTTAAGTTGTCTGCATTTTGCAAGAATATCGGCAGGAGTTGTCAAAGGTGAAGGGTCAACATAAAGTCCGCTTTGTTCAAGTTTTTTAGTTGCTGCCCAAACTCTTTTCCACTCTTCTGCATCCATAGTCCCATTAAGCGCTTTTGCCATGCTTACTTTAGCAAGCGAACAAATTGTTCTTTGCATAAGTTGTTCTGGGCTCATTTCAAGAGAGAATACTGCACATTTTTTGCCTAGTTCAACTGCGGCATGAGTAACAATATTCATCGAAAAAGACGTTTTACCAACACCTGGTCTTGCGGCAAGCAAAATTAGGTCGGAATTTTGAAGTCCATTTGTGATTTGGTCAAACTCTTTAAAGCCTGTTTCTATACCATTTAAAGACGAAGGGTCTTTTGCTATTCTATCAAATTTATCTATAACTTTTTTGATTGCTCCATCTGGCTTGCCAACGTGTTCTAAAGAAGAGCCTCCTTCTTTTTCGCCAATATCAAATATTTCTTTTTGGGCAGATTTTAAAGATTCTTCATTATCCTCGCTATCAAAAGCATTTTCAATAATATGTTGACCTGCAATGATAAGTTTTCTTCTCATAGAGTCAGCCTTCACTATATCACAATAATAGTTGAAGTTCGCAGCAGAAGGAACAACAGTCGTCAAAGTGGTTATGTAATCAATTCCGCCCACTTTCTCAAGCAATTTATCGTTTTCAAGTTGGTCAGTTAAAGTGACAAAATCAACAGGAATTGACCTTTGATAAATCTTACTCATGCACGAAAAAATGCTTTTATGAGATTGAGAATAAAAGTCCTCCTCTTTCATCTTTCCTAATATCTCTGCTTGTGCTTGAATGTCAATCAAAATACAGCCAAGCACGGCTTGCTCGGCTTCTATATTATGAGGCATGATTTTATAATCAGGCATAATTCCTCCTATTCATGAGTAAATGGGTCTTTCTTCCCTGAACTTTCAAGTTTCTCTTTCTTCTTTTTATCAATTTTAGCACATATTAACAAAAAGAGCAAGTATAAAACTGCAGTAATACAAATTATAATAAAACCGCAAAGAACTTGATTAATTTGCGTATATCTAAAAAAGAGATAAGCAATGAAGGCATCAAAAAGAAAGACGACAAGTAAAAACCAACCAAGTCTTTTTGCAGTTTTCCTTAAATCTCTTCCCTCTTTTGGTAATAACATTATCTCTCCTTTTTATGCGATTAAATTAAAGAAATTAATTAAATATATTTTTATTTAAAAATATTAATATTTGTATTTTTTAATTTTATTTATTATTTTTATTTAATCTTATTATTTTAATTTTTATTTTTTTTATTTTCTATTATTTTTAATAATTTTGTTTTTTATTTTATCAGAAATTTAACATTTATATTTTTATCTAAATTATCTAGGAACTCCTTTTCTGCTTCTTGCTTTTTCATTGTTCCACTAATAAGATTATAGTGAGTAGGAATCACAAGTTGTGGCCTTATTAAATTTGTCAACTTGCCAGCCTCTTTTGGATTCATAGTATAAGTCCCGCCAATTGGAACTAAAAGAACATCTGTCTTTATTTGTTTAAGTTCCTCCGTGGCGTCAGTATCGCCACAAATTGTATATTTTACATTATCTATTATAACATTAAACCCAACAAATCCCAAATCTTTAAAGTGATGATGACCTATATTATAAGCAGGAAAAGTTTCGACTTCAATATTCTGAACCATAAGTTTTTGATTTGGCTTGACTACGATTATCTCGTTATCAATATTTGCCTCTTTCAATATTTGGGCAGAATCCAAAGTGCAAACAATTATTGTGCTATCATTTTTAATTTTTTCTATTGATGATGATTCTAAATGGTCAAAATGAGAATGAGTGATAAATATAATTTTAGCATTGTGAATGGCCTTTTCAATATTGAAGGGGTCAAAATAGATATTTTCATTTATACAAATAGAACTATGACAATTGATTTCTATATTTTCTCCCAAATTCACTTTTATATTTCTCCTCGCATAATTTTTCCACGTTCTCTTAAACGCAAGTTATGGTCAAGAATAATTTTTCTAATTCTTAAACTCTTTGGAGTAACTTCTAAAATTTCATCATCTGCAAGAAATTCAATATTGTCTTCAAGGCTCATCTTTCTTGGTGGAATAAGTCTTAAAGCATCATCTGACCCAGAAGAACGACAATTTGATAGGTGCTTTTTCTTGCAAACATTTACAACGATATCATCACCTTTTGGATTTGCACCGACAACCATTCCCGCATAGACAGGAACTCCAGGTCCAATAAATAAATCTCCACGTTCTTGAGCATTGTAAAGTCCATAGACAATAGACTCTCCGCTTTCATGAGCAATTAAAGAACCATAGTCACGTCTTTTAATCTCTCCTTTCCAAGGCTCATAGTCATGAAATACAGAATTGATGACTCCTTCACCCTTTGTATCAGTCAATAATTCACTTTTAAAACCAAAAAGTCCTCTCTCTGGAATTAAAAATTCCATTTTCATTCTTGAACCGTGAGGAGTCATTTGAACAAGTTCACCTTTTCTTATTCCCATTTTTTGCATGATTGTGCCTGTGCAGTCTTCTGGGACATCAAGGAAAAGTCTATCAATAGGTTCGCACTTTACTCCATCAATTTCTTTAATCAAAACCTTTGGCATTGAAACTTGAAATTCGTAGCCATCTCTACGCATATTTTCAATCAAAATTGAAAGATGCATTTCCCCCCTTCCGCTGACTCTAAATCTTTCTGCGGTTTCACCATCTTCAACTCGAAGTGAAAGGTCTTTTACGGCTTCTTTATATAACCTATCTCTTGAATGTCTTGATGTAACAAATTTCCATTCTTTGCCAGCAAAAAGGCTGTCATTAACCATAAACGTCATTTCAACAGAAGGTTCTGCTATTTTGACAAATTCTATTGGCATAGTGTTTTCATTTTCACAAATTGTATCACCTATTTGAACTCCTTCAAGTCCTGCAACAGCAACAATCTCTCCAAGTTTAGCACTTTCAACAGGGACTTTTTTAAGTCCTTCATAAACAAAAAGACTTACAACTTTAGACCTAATCTTTTTGTTTTCATCATGGTAATTTCGCAAAACAACACTCTGTCCAACCTTAATGCTTCCTTGTTCAATTTTTCCAACAGCAAGTTTACCAACATATTCATTGTGTTCTGCAGAAGAAACAAGCATTTGTAAAGGAGCATTTTCATCACCAACAGGTGCTGGAATATATTCAATAATCTTTTCAAATAAAGGCTTCATATCTTTGCCTAAAACATCTTTATCAGTGCTTGCAATTCCTGCTCTTGCTGACACGAAAACGAACGGAGAATTGAGTTGTTCTTCATTTGCATCAAGGTCTAAAAATAATTCTAAAACTTCATCAATAACTTCGCTTACTCGAGCATCTGGTCTATCAATTTTGTTGATTACAACAATAACTTTATGCTTAAGTGCTAAAGCCTTTTCTAAAACAAATCTTGTTTGAGGCATAGGACCTTCGTAAGCATCAACCACAAGAAGAACACCATCAACCATTTTTAAAACACGTTCAACCTCTCCTCCAAAATCTGCGTGTCCTGGTGTGTCAATAATGTTGATTTTAACTCCGTTATAAAGGCAAGAACAATTCTTTGACAAAATTGTAATTCCTCTTTCCTTTTCAAGTGCATTTGAATCCATCACTCTATCTTCAACTACTTGGTTATCACGAAAAACACTTCCTTGCTTGAGAAGTTCGTTGACGAGTGAAGTTTTGCCATGGTCAACATGGGCAATAATTGCAATATTTCTAATTTTATCGTTTGTCATAATCATAAATTCCTTTTAACCATATAATTTTAGCACATTACTTAACAAAATTCAAGCAAGATAAAACATAAAATAATAATTATTTTAAGATTTAATCTAAATAATTAACTATTTTAAAAGATTAGGTTATTTTTTATAAATTCGAAAATTTACAAATTTAATTTAAAAAAATAAAAATATGCCTTATTTAAGACATATTTTTGCGAACAACTATTTTATATGATAAGAATTTAATATTATAGTCTTTCATTCCCATCTTCTTCCCAAATGGTCCATTGCCCTTTGTGCCAGTCCCCCTTCCACGAACCAGAACCTGCATATTTAAAGTCGTCAAAGTTTGGGGCTTTTAAAATTGAACTCTCTGGATTTTTCTTAATATATTCATTTACAGCATCCCAGTTTGGCGTAATTCCACAATTTAACTTTGTAATTGGAACTTTTGTTGTCTTATTGTATTCTTCAATATTTTCTATGGCTCCTCTTCTCATCTTTTCATAGATGATTTTTAGTTGTTCTTCTTGTCCTGAGTATTTAGTATTAACTTCAATATCATTTAGGACTGCATATCCTTCCTTTCGATTAATATACAAAATTGAATATGCGACAATCTCGTCTTTATCATTTCGAACTACAAGCGGTTGTATATCTTTATGCAAGATTGACGCTCTCATCGCTCCCGCTCCTGCTCCATATAGTCTTGCACAACAACTTGTCATAAAGCCTATTGAAAAATTGGCTATGTCACTCTTTGCTAAAGTATCATAAGTGAAGATTTTATTTGATATATCTACTTGATTATTGATAATCTCTCCCGCTTCGTTAAAAATTGCTTTTTTCAATAGTCCAGTTTGCGATGTATATTCCATGAATGCTTGTGTGCGATTTTGCCCAATATGTTTCCCTACAATAAAGTCAGGGATTTTCATTTTTTTTCTTTCTCTATCAATTTCAATAGCCTTTTCAAAGTGATTTTGTTGATAATCTACAATCTCTTTTAAATTATCAGCAATTACACGTTCTCTTGACGTTTTTGCGCCAACAAATTTACGATTATTCAAATCTTTAATAATAAGCCGAACGGTAGGTGCTTTCCATTTCGTTTTATCAATTCCGTTTTCGCCCGTTTCATAAGTTCTAATTTTATATCTATTATTTTCGCTTGTTGGATTATTAGTCAAATTATCATCTCTTTCAATTCCCGTCAAACCAGTTAATTTTTCTCTTTTTTTAAACCAAAGATAAATATTAGTTAAAGTACTATAATTTTTCTCTAGTTCAGTAATCATTTCATCATAATTAACTTTATTTGAAATAAACTTCAAAAATTCTTCATTCTGCCCATAATTCACCATTGCGTGCAAAAGCATGTGCATTTTTGAAATATTTATATCTTTAGTAAACTTTTGTAAAAAGTTAAAAGCCATTTCATTAACATGAACTTGAACATCCTTTCCTTGCCCATTCTTGATAGTTATTGTTTGGGCGTCATCAAATAAACCTAAATTTCGTGCTAATCTAAATAAATCTTCATAATTAGCGATATTGACTTCTTTTAAAGAAATTTTAGTAATATTATCTATTAATTTCTTCCAAAGTTTAGGATTAAAATTTTTAATTTCATCATCCTGAAAATCATCAAGCCATCTTATATTAATATAGTTACTAATTAATTTTTCCACTAAATCCAAATCTTCTGGGGAATTAAAAACTTCAGAACATTGTTCATATAAAGAAAATATATTTTTTCTAATATTTATATCATAATAACTTATTTCTAAACTAGAGGGTATCCCTTTAAACATTTTTTCTCGCAATTTGGTCAAGGAACGTGGAATTGTCAGTTTTTTTAGGCTAGAACATTCATCAAATGCAAAATCTCCTATTTCTTCTACACCATCGGGAATTATCACTTCAACTAATTTAGAACATTGTGAAAAAGCTTTTTCTCCTATGTTTTTAAGATCTTTAGAGAGTGATAAATTAGTCAAATTTGTGCACCCTTTGAATGCTTCACTTTCAATTTCCTCTAATCCTTCAGGTATTAATATTTCAGTCAAACTTGTGCAATCTGTAAAAGCACCTTTATTTATTTTTAATAATCCTCTTTGAAGGTTTATTTTTTTTAAACATGTGCATTTTTCAAATGCACATTTAGACACCTCTTCAATGCCAGTTTTTAAATTAACTTCCTCAAGTTTAGAACATTTAGAAAATACCCTTTCTCCAATATGTTTAATACTATTAGGTAAAACAACTTTGGTCAAAGCCGAACAACCTTCAAAAGCAAAATCTCCTATATCACAAACCTCTTCAGGGATAGCAATGTCCACTAATTTAATGCACCTTGCAAACGCATTCCTATCTATGCTGGTCAATCCTTTAGGAAGATTAACTTGCTTTAAGTTTAAACACTGAACAAAAGTTGATTTCTTTATGTTTTTTACACCTTCTGGAATTGTAATTTCTTTTAAACTTGAACAAAAAGCAAATGCTCCTTCCCCAATTTCAGTTAGACCATTTGGAATGTTGAATTCTTTTAATTTTGGGCAATTACAAAAAGCATTATCATTAATTTTAGTTAACCCATTTGTAATAACTATATCAGACAAACTTATACAATTACAAAAAGTATTAACTCCTATCTCTTTAACGCAATCTGGGATATTTATTTTTGTAAGATTTGGACATTCATTAAATGCTCCATCGCCTATAGTTTTCACACTTTTAGGAAGCACAATTTCATTTAAAAAATAGCAATTACTAAAGGCATATGATCCTATACCCTTAACACTTTCTGGAATAACAATATTAGTTAAACTTGTGCAACTTCTAAACGCATTATCATCAATAAATTCAACCCCTTTCCAAAATTTATCAGGATTTTTCTTCAATAATTTTATATCTCTATCTTTAACATGCGATAATGCACCATTTCTCTTTTTCATATAATCTCCTAGAGTTTATTGTATCATAAAAACATTTATTAGTCAATATGATTACGATTTAGAGAGTTTAAATAGGATAAGAAAAATGCCACCATTAGAGCGACATTTTACTTTAAATATTTTTTAATCTTAATTTTTATTGTCTTTGTTTAATACATTTACATCATTTGTATCTTTTTCAATATCTTGATTTTCTTTCTTTTCTTCTTGTTTTTTTACATTATCATCCTCATTGGCTAAAATATATTTATTTGTCGTGTTAATTATTTCTTCATTTTTTTGAAGTTGATTATACTTTTTGTCAACCTTCTTTTTAGATTTCTTGGTTATATGAAAAATACTTATAAATTTCCCAAGTAACAAAATAATTTTTTCGCTATGAATCATTGAATATCTTTTCATAAGAGCCTTCCCAGAAATTATAAGTGCAGCAATCACCGCTGAAACTAGAGATGAAATCACAACTCCAAGCATTGATGACATATTTTCGGTTATAAGAGCAACAGCAATCGTTGTTCCAGCTGCACCACTCAATATACTACAAACATCTCCCAAAATGTCGGCAATAATACTTGAAACCCTGTCGGCATTTTTTACTAAAATTATTGCCTCTTTTGCACCTCTAATTTTTCTTGCTGCCATAGCCCTAAAAGGAGTGGTATCACATGAGGCAATCGCAACACCAATCATGTCAGTTATAATAGCAATCACTAAAAAGACAAGCACAACAACAATTGCTATTATAATATTAGCACCAGTAAGAGCAATTTCACTTAAAATACCAAAAGCCATTGATAAACAAAAGGAAACTACTAAAACAATCAAAGGCCACTTTAGCCAAACTGTAAACGTTGATGTTTTTTTATTATTTTTCTTTTTCGGGTTGTCCATTTTTTCTCCTATTTATTTTTATTATTTATTTAATATTTTTATATTTAATTTATTTTTATTTAAAATATTTAAAAATTATTTTATTAAAATTTATTAATTTTTTATAAATTTTTATTTTTAATTAATTTTATAATTTTAAAAATAATAAATTAAGAATTATTTTCATAATAAATTAATTCATTATCAAAAATATAGAGCCTTTTAATTGG
>CALWCW010000050.1 GCA_944376495.1 uncultured Clostridia bacterium
ATTATATTACTTTAGATAAAACAAAAGCGGACGAAAAGCCCGCTGTTTTTTCTTCATTGGAGGTACCACCCGGATTTGAACCGGGGAATAAAGGTTTTGCAGACCTTGGCCTTACCGCTTGGCGATGGTACCATATTTGGAGCGGAAGACGGGACTCGAACCCGCGACATTTGCCTTGGCAAGGCAACGCTCTACCACTGAGCCACTCCCGCAAATTTATCGCCTTTATCAAATCACTATTATTTTATATGCAATAAGAAAAGGTTTGCTATATTAATATAACAAATTTTTTTAGAAAAATCAACTGTTTTTATAAAAAAATTCAAAAATTTATATAAATATTATTTTTTATGTCCTGCTATACTACATATTTTTTAATATTGTGTATTTGATAATATTTGTATCATCCTTAAAGAAAAATTGCGATAAGTAATGTTGCGACATACAAGAACTGAAACTTCGTTTCAGTTAACAACCGATCGGTTGTCGTTTGCGTTTGCAAACGCTTGTATGTCGCATATTATCAACAATATAATTACTTTTATCAAAAAAAATTTCTCTTACCCTTCAATAGCATTATTTATATTGCAACATAAATATAAAATTTGATATGTTTTAGCAACTTCTTTCACAATTTCCTTTGCTATTTTTAATTTCTTTTCATCTAAATTGACAAAAATGTCATCTAAAATTATGATAGGTTTTTCCTTTTTGTAAACTTCTTCAATTAAATTCATTCTTTGGCAAAAAGAAATAATATCTTGTAATCCTTGTGATGAATATTGAAATTCTTTTGTTCCATAATTAGTATTTTCTTTTACTTTCCATTCGGTATCAATAACAAAATCTCTTTTTAAGTTAAATTTTTCTATTATTTTATTAAAGGATTTATTAATAGGAACAATAAATCTTATAGAAACATTATCTCTAGCCTTTAACATAAACTCTTTTGTAAGCCCAAGGATGTTAATTTTTTTATCAATATTTTCTCCCCTTTCAACTATATTAGAATAATCATCTTGCAATTTTTCACCTTCATCAATCAATATCTCAATATCTTTTTCAAGTTGTTCAATTTGATTTTTCTTTGATAAAATTTCATAATTTATTACATTAAATTTACTTTCATAATCCTCTATTTCACTTCTATTTGGACTTTGACAATCTTTAAATTGTTCATAATCATTTTTTAACTTATTTTGTTCTTGGTTTAATTCATCAATCTCTTTATTTAATAAATTTATTTGCAATTCTATATCTACATCTTTTTCTTCACTATCATGACTACTTTTTAAGGATTTTAATTTAATTTTATGTTTTAAGACAATATATTCTCCAATTATCCCAACTGCCATCATTAAAACAATTAAAATTATCCCTAACACCAAATCTAAAATACTAAAAGAAATTAATAAAGCAAAAAGTATTGACAAGACGATTGTAATAGTTGGCAACATAATTGATAAAATTTTTGTCATATTTTGTCGTTTTTGATAATTATTTTCAAAGTTTTTCTTTTCTAAAAGGTTGTTCTTTTTAATAAGTAATTCATTTAACTTATCACTACCCGTCCTAATTTTATCTTCTAACATTAATTTTTTCTCAAATTCTACCTGTTCTTCTCTTGCTCTTTCTTTGGCTTCTTTCAATTTATTTTCATATATTAAAACATCTTTTTCAAAAATGTTTAACTCATCTTTAAATTTGGTTAATTTTTGTTCTTCAGTTACAATCAAAAGTTTATTTTCAGCAATGCCTTCTCTAATATCTTCTATCTCATCTTTTTTTGGTTTATTTTTCTTGAATTGTGATAATTTATTATCTATTATTTTTATACCTTGATTAAAATTTGCTAAATCATTTTGAAATTTATCAGCACCTGTTAAACTTGCAGTTAATTGTGGATTGGTTGTGCTAACAAACTTTAATTGTGAGAAAAAAGCGGTTATTTCATAAGATTCTCGCCCAACACCAAATAAAAGCTCACCTATTTCTTCATTTGAATTTTGTAAAATTCTATTGGATTGTAAATCTCGTATCTCTAAAGTATCACCCTCTGGAGTTTTTGTAAAATATCTTGTTATTCTATATGTTTTATCTCCATTTTCAATTTCAATAAAACCACCATAATTACCACCTTGCCAAGGCATATATTTAGTTCTCTCATAATTAAATGCTTCACCTCTTGATTTAGGTGACATACCATAAAACATGGCTTTAATAAATATAGATAAAGAACTTTTACCCCACCCATTTTCTTTATAAATTTGATTTAATCCTTTTGATAAACTAAAATCTACATTATTAAGTTTACCAAAATTTTCTATATGAACTCTCGTAATAATCATATTGATAAGTCATCTCCCTTTAAAGCCTCAATTGCTAATTGACATATTAAACTTTTTTGTTGTTCATCTAATTCTTCTTGATTTTCAACTAAATTAATTAATTCTGCTTTAAAAGATAGTAGTTCATTTTTATATTTTTCTATATCAATTTTTAATTTGCTTTTATCTACTATTTCTATGTAAAAATATTGACCTAATTGTTCATACAAAAGAGATATATTTTTAAATGTATTTTCTTCAAAATAACCTTTTAAAATAACTCTAACAAGGTCATCATTTTTACATCCGCAATTATTTATATCTTCTTTTACTTTTGAAATAATTAAACTCATATTACTTTTATCGGTTATATCACTTTCACAAATCATATATCTTCTTTTTGCAAATGCAATAAAGTTAAATTTGACACTATCTTCTATTTCTATTTTGACGAATCCTTTATCTCCACACTCATCAAATCCATTAGATAACAAACTCCCACTATATACAAATGGTTTATTTAAAATATTAAAAATTTTATATTGATGAATATGCCCCATAGCAATATAATCAAAAGGAATCTCTAAATATGGCTTTATGTCAATATAATCATTATCATTTTGATTTTCTATATTTCCATGCAATAACAATAAATTCTTTTTAGTTTTATCAAATTTTTGTTTTATAAAATCCTTGTCAACC
>CALWCW010000051.1 GCA_944376495.1 uncultured Clostridia bacterium
ACTGAAGCAAGTCGTTTTACAAGTTCATATTGCACAGTGTTCGTATCTTGAAACTCGTCAACTAAAATATATTCAAAACGATTAGCATATTTTTCTTGAATTTCTGTAAATTTATCAAAGAGTTCAAGCGTTTTTAAAAGCAAATCATCAAAATCTAAAGCATTATTTTTTTGAAGCCTTCTTTGGTAAGCCATTATGCTATGTCCTATTTTATTCATATCAAACTCGCTACTATGAGTTTGCAAATAATCACTTAAAGACTGATTTCCATTTTTCCAATCTGACAAATGATGCACCACAGCCTTTTTAAATTTGTCATCACTAATTCCTTGTTCGCTCAAAACTTCCTTGATAACTTTATCGCTATCACTTTCGCTATAAATAGAAAATTCTTTTGTAAAGGGATACAAAACATCAATTTCCATACGTAACAATTTTGCACACATTGAGTGAAATGTGGAAATCCAAACCCTATCTGCACCATAAACCATTTGAGAAATCCTATCTCTCATTTCGCCTGCTGCTTTATTTGTGAAGGTTATCGCAAGAATGTTATATGGAGAAACCCCTTTTTCTTCTATTAAGTAAGCCACTCGATAAGTCAAAAGTCTTGTCTTGCCAGAGCCAGCCCCAGCAGTAACTAAAATAGCACCTTCTGTTTGTTTTAAAGGTTTAAGTTGTTCCTCATTTAATGTATTTAAATCGTAGTTCATAGGAACATTATAGCAAAAACCCTTTACAAAAGCAAAGAAATTAGGTGTTTTATTTTAAACTATATATTTTCCAAAATGATTAAAATCAAATACATTTTGTTATTAAAGCCCAATATTTATCTCTAATAAAATATAATTTGCCATCGAAATATTTTCTTTAAAGAGAAGAATATCCAATTGTTGCAAAAATATTAAGTAATATTAATAATATTTTTTAAATTTTGTGTTTTCTTATATTAATTATGTTTTATTTTATTTTTTTATCTTTCATCTTCTTTTTCTCTTCTTTAATTAAAATTTTACTTTTTACCCTTATTTCTTTTTATATTTATATTGACATTTCCCATTATTTATGTTAGAATAATAACAAATAAAAGATAAATTAAAATAAGGAGAAAATATGAAACCAATTAAATTAGCAAAGAAAGCAAGTCGTATTGCAGATAGAGAAGATAAGATTTGGTATTGGCATGCACCAGCTATCACAATTTATATGGAGCAAATTAGTAAGTCTTTGTCAATCCTTATTTCTTCAACTCAATCTAATGAAATTACAGATGAGGAACTCATTAAAACTAACAGTGCAATAGAAGTTTTGACTGAATATATTGATAAAGTTTTAGCCGATACAAGATACAAAAAATATCATAACTTCGTGAGAAAAAACATTTTACCTGAAGCGATTAAATTGATAGAAGATGTCAATAACAAAAAAATTTCTGATTATTCGCCAATAGTAAATAGGGCAAAACAATTTATATCAGATATGAAAGATATAGAAAGTAATCTTGATAGCATTTACCATGATATTGAAGCAATAATAAGAAAAAATAGTGAGGCTGTTAATATAAACGCACGTGTAGAAGGTGATCATTGGGGACTTGTAGCAAGTTATAATCAAATTAAAAAAATATATGACAATATTCCAAAACTAGATACAATTGACAAATTTAAAGAAGAATTAAAAGAAATTCAACAGGAAGCAAAAGAATATTACAAAGAGGTTTGTAAAAAAATTAAACGTCAACAGGCAGAACTTGAAAAATTAGATGATGAAATTAATCCAGATTATCCATTATTCACATGCAAATATAGCGAAAAATTTATTCATACTGAAGAAGATGAATTTGAAGTGGAAATTCAATAATTTTATATTTTAATTAAAATAAAACAAAAATAAACACAAAAAACAGCCTTGAAAGGCTGTTTTTATTGAATATGTCTAAATTATAAAAGTATGCAAAGCACCCCGCCCTTACCTTCATTGACTATACGAGAAAGTGTTTTTCTCATTTTTCTTTGAGCCTCAATAGGCATCATAACTATTTTTGAATTAATGTTATCGCCTACTAAATTAAACAAACTTTTACCTAAAATGTTTGTATCCCAAATTGATTGAGGGTCATTTTCAAATTGGTCAACAAGATTTTTTGCAAGGTCTTGACTTTGATCTTCTGTCCCAACAAGCGGTGTCACTTCTGTTTCAACATCTACCCTCATTATATGCAAACTTGGTGCCGAAGCTTTTATTTTCACTCCAAAGCGGTTGCCTTGTTTGATAATTTCAGGTTCGCCAAGTTCCAAATCTTCCTTTCGAGGTTCAACAATTCCATAACCAGATTGTCGAACTTCTTCCAAAGCACCTTTTATTTTATCATACTCAACCTTTGCTATTGCAAGTTCTTTGATATAGTTTACAAGTTCGAAATCATCTTTGATTTCATAGCCGCATTCCTCTGATAAAACACGATAGAAAAGTCCATCTTTTGGAATGACATTGAATTTAATTACCCCATCTCCAGCATCAATTGTTGAAACAGTAATAGGGTCAAAGCAATTACTTTCAGAAAAAGCAATTTGATTTTTATTTGCGTCACTAAGTTTGAGCATATTTTGACTTACTTTTTTCATTTCAGAAGCCACTTCACTAATAATTTCACTATTAAAGTCAAGTGCTCTCATCCATGCCGGCATTTGAATTTTTATTGATTTTACAGGGAATTCCATCAAAATACTTTCAACTATTTTATCTACATCATCATCTTTAAGTTCAAGTGCATTTAAAGGAATAATTGGAACATCATATTTAGTCCATAATGCTGTTGCAAGTTTTTTACATTCATTATTGTTTGGATTTTTACAATTTAGAATTATGACAAAAGGTTTTCCGCAAGCCTTCATTTCTTGAACAACACGTTCTTCAGCCTCAATATAACTGCTTCTTGGAAGGTCAGTAACCGAACCATCTGTTGTAACGACAAGGCCAATTGTTGAATGTTCTTTTATAACCTTACTAGTGCCAAGTTCAGCCGCTTCCTCAAAAGGAAGTTCTTCATCTGACCAAGGAGTTTTAACAAGTCTTGGTTTATTATCTTCAATGTGCCCCATAACTCCTTGAGCCAAATAACCAACACAATCAATCATTCGAACTTTCATTTCAGCATTAGCAACCTTGATTTTTACCGCTTCATTTGGAACAAAATGCGGTTGTGTTGTCATAATAGTTTTGCCGTCAGCACTTTGAGGAAGTTCATCAATTGTCCTTTCTTTAGCATTTTTTTCTGTGATATTAGGAAGAACAAGTTTCTGCATAAATTGGGTAATAAAAGTAGATTTCCCCACCCTTACAGGCCCAACGACACCGATATAAATATCGCCATTTGTTCTATTTTTAATATCTTCATATATTTCAAATTTTTCCATATATTAGCCTCCATGCGACAAGATAATATATGAAATAAGTTTCTAGTTTATAACTAATTAGTCAATTTAAATATTTAATTTTTAAATTTATTCTTTTTATCTATTCTTTTATTTTATTCTTTTATTTACTATTTTTTTAATCTAATTTTTTTCTATTTAATATCAATTTTTAAAAAAATTAACAAAATTACAAAAATTTATAAAAAATATATCTTAAAGACAATTCTAAAAGATATATTTTTGTAATTTAATATTTAATTTCACTAATTAAGCGTTATAGTGTTTTATCTCTCCACTCTTCAACGCTCTCTCTTGTTGCTATGTTTACACTTGCCATCCATGATGAGTCACATGGTAATAAATCATTTCCAACTATTCCCCAATTTTCATAGACAAATGAATTTAAGTCTGTAGTATATCTTGTTAAAGTTCCACCTATATTTATCTCATATAGACAACTTGTCTGACTTTGTCCTCCTAATGAAAGATTGTTGTTTGTTGTTCTCATGTTTAGGACTAAACAATTTTCAATTGTTCCTGCATTGTTTCCTATTATCATCCC
>CALWCW010000052.1 GCA_944376495.1 uncultured Clostridia bacterium
CTAACATACAAATAAATCCACCAATTAAAAACACCCATAAATAATACATACCTTTTCTCCTTATTTTATACTTTGAATTTAATCTTCCCCTTTAAATATTTCTAGCTTTTTATATTTCACTTTTTTATTTAATTAGGATTTCATATTTTTTGATTTTGATTTTTTTTTTTTTTTTACCTCTTCATCAGATAAATCGTTTTCAATTACTAAAGCATGACAAATCCCCGGAATAGACTCTCCTTGCTGTGTCGCAGTTGTTGACATTAATGCTCCCGTTGGCATATACAAAACTTTTTTATATTCACCCTTCCTTAATTTTTCCATTACAAACGAGTTAAAAACAGTTGCACTACATCCACAACCACTACCACCTGACAAAGTATTTTGATTTCTTGAATAATACATTTGTCCGCAATCGTTATAATTTAATCCTAATTTTATGCCTTGGTCCTCCATTAAATCAATTAGGATTTCACTCCCAAGTTTCCCTAAATCTCCTGTTATAATTAAATCATAATCATCAGGACCTGTTTTGGTATCACGAAAATGAGCAAGCATAGTATCCATAGCAGCAGGTGCCATAGCCGCACCCATATCATTTACATCCGTGACTCCAAAATCTATAACTTTTCCAAATGTAGCCATTGATATTCTAGGTCCATGTCCTTTAGCAGAAATAACACAAGCCCCCGCTCCAGTAACCGTCCATTGTGATGTTGGCGGACGTTGATTTCCTAGTTCTAGCGGAAAACGAAATTGCCTTTCTGCAGTTGAAAAGTGTGAACCTGTAGAGCAGACAACAGTATCAAGCAACTTACCATTTATCAATGACGCACCAACTATCATACTTTCTGCCATTGTTGAACACGCTCCAAACAATCCCAAAAATGCGAAGTTAAAATTTCTAGCCGCATAAGAAGATGAAATAATCTGATTTAAAAGGTCACCAGCAAGCAATAAATTAACATCATTTGGTTTTATTTTTGCATCGTCAATAGCCCCCACTATCGCACTAACAAGCATTTTCTTTTCCGCCTTTTCATAACTATCTTCTCCATAGCAATCATCTTTTAGAACATAGTTAAAATAAGGACCAAAATTACCTTTTCCTTCTTTAGGTCCCACAATTGAATAACTACCAATTATAACAGGTTTATTTTTAAAAACCACTGTTTGATTTGCTTTCATTTTACCCCTAACTTATAAAAAAATTATTAAAAAATATCTAAAACCAAAATTTATTTTTATGAACATTTAAGTTAATTTTATAATAATTTTAAGATTTACTTAATAAACATTTTATAAAAATCAACAAAAATTTATTTTATTTTAAATCTTTACATTAAAATTAAATCATTTCTTCGTTTATTTATTTAATTATTACTTTTTATATAAAAAGATATATAATTCCAACTACTATACTAGCCACAACTCCACAAACTATAACTGGACCTGCTATTGTAAACATTTTGACGCAAATTCCATATATAATTCCTTCATGCTTATATTCTAATGCAGGTGATGTTATAGAATTTGAAAATCCTGTTATTGGAACAATTGAGCCTCCTCCTGCAAATTTTCCAATTTTATCATAAACCCCTATACCTGTTAAAAATGAAGCCAAAAATATCAAAACAATTAAAGTATAAGCCCAAGCATTTTGCTCTGCCATATTCGGAAACCATAGCAATATTAAATCATTAATACCTTGTCCTAAACAGCAAATGATACCACCTACTAAAAAAGAATTAAAAAGACATGGCCAGGGTTTTGTCTTTGGGATTCTTTCTTTAACATAACGATTATATGCTTCATTTCTTTTCTTTTCATCTATTTGCATTTCTCATCATCTCCTAATCAAAACTTATATCTATTTAAAGATAAAATCTGATTATTTATTGACTTTAAAAATTTAACTTATACATATCTTTGATTATTTTTAATAATCTTTTAAAAAATTGTATAAAAAATACATTTCAAAACAAACTATCTTTAGGAGGAAATATGAAAAGAATAATTTTATCTATTTTTTGCGTATTAATATGTTTTGCTTTAGCGGGTTGCTCTAATAATACAGACGCACAAGCCCTTAAAAATTTAAACAATCAATTAGATCGTGTGACCGAAATCGTAAGTTCGACAAGCACAAGTGAGGTAAGCGAAGTAAGTCCAGCATCATCTCAACCTTACAACAATACAACCTATCAAATGCCTAGATTGAGAGAGAATGCTTACCAAAATATGATTAGAGAAGAAGATTTAAGACAAGATGTTTTATCTCTTGCGTCATATTTAAAAACAAATCAAACGAAAAGTTATAAACTTGGCAAGTATAAAGCAAGTGCATTAAATGACCTATCAAGTGATTTAAGCAAATATGTTACTTATTTAAATAACACAAAAACAGACGTTAAAAACAATGTAAACAAAATAAAAAAATCTACCAAAGTTCAGTCTTTCAATGCAGAACAAGCCAAATCTGCTTATTACGCCCTTAACAATAATATGAATGAACGACTTAGTTATTTAAGCAATCTTTATAATACTATGAGCGAAATCTCATATCTTCTTGATAATAGCATAACTAATAATACATCTAATCAAAACAACGTAAATACCAATACAAACAATAGTTCTTACAACAATGCAAATAATTATGAATATTTAAACGAAAATTACAACTACAACAATAATTATTACAATGAAAATAATAATAATCTTTTGAAAAACAATAAAGAAGAAAATAACACATTAAAAAATATAGACACATTTAAAACTACAAACGAAAATAATGATAACTTAAACAAAAACTGTCCTAACTGCGACAACAACACCATTAATAATAATGACATTTTAAATAATTATAGATATAATTACAACACAAATTATAACAATCCTAATAATTATAATGTATATAATGGTTATAATAACGGATATTACAATAATTATAATAATGGCTATAATGGATATGGTTATAATCGTAGATTTGATAGATTTAACCCTAACAGAAATACAGACACCTTCTATCCCTTCAATAAAAACATAGACACCTATAGAATTAACCCAAATTATAATGGTGAATATTATAACAATTATAATGTTAACAATCAGCCTGTAGCTCTCTCTTCAAATAATCAAAATTTCAACTCTACAAATGCAGAAGAAAAAACTAGATTTAATGAAAATGAAAATATTAATGACAACAAGATTACACAGAATCAAAGCAATAATAATGTAAATGAAAAAGATTTAGATAATCAAAATTATCAAAATAAAAAGAATAATAAAGAAATTAATAATGATATTAATAAAGATATAAATACAAATTTCAATCAAAATAAAAATAATGTTATTAGAATAAATAATAACAATACAACATCAAACAAAAATAAAGAAAATAAATCAATTAATTCAGAAAATAATTCTTCAAATTCTAAACAAAATAAAAAATTTATAAAAAATACAAATAAAAATATTAATAATGACAGACTTTATCATAAAGATAACATAAATGAAAATATCTCAAATAATAATGGATTATATAATCTAGATAAAAATGAAATAAGCGAGAAAAACAACAAAGATTTAACTATAGTAGCATAACTCAAAAATCATACAATGGTCAAATTTCTTAAACAAGAAAAACACTTTATTGCTATGAAGTCCACTTCACTACGATAAAGTGTTTTTATTTATAATTAAATTTAAATACAAAAAAATTACTAAATTTTTTTCATTTTTTATTACTACAAATATAGTTCTTATATGTTAATATTCTCTAATTTAATAGATTTTCATAATACAATTTTTGCATATCTTGTATTATGTCTAACATATTACAAACAAAATATAGTAGCACTATGCAAATGGTTTAATTTAACTTTGATTTTAAATTTTCAAGAATTTTATTCTCCAGTCTTGATACTTGCACCTGTGATATATTTAACTTCTTCGCTATTTCACTTTGTGTTTTATCAAAATAATATCTTAATAAAATAATCTTTTTATCTCTCTGGTCAAGTTTTTTAATAAGGTCTTTTAATGCAATATTATCTATCACTCTATCATCAACATTTTCTTCAGATTCTATTTTATCCATAACCGTTAAAGCATCACCTTCTTCCTCTATAGGCGAATATAACGAAATTGGCATTTTTGACGAGTCCATAGCCATGACAACATCTTGCTCATCAACATTAAAATGTTTTGCAAGCTCTTCTATCGAAGGTTTTTTATGATTATCAGCAACGAATAATTCAATATACTTGTTTATTTGCAGATTCAAACTTTTAAGAGCCCGAGAAACTTTTATTGAACCATCATCTCTCATAAATCTTTTAATTTCTCCAATCACCATTGGAACAGCATAGGTTGAAAATTTCACTCCAAACTCAGCCTTGAAATTTTTAATAGCCTTTAAAAAGCCCATACAACCAAGCTGATACAAATCATCATATTCTATTCCCTTATCTATAAATCTTTTTATAATACTTTTAATCAATGGCGAATTTTCTTCAATAAGCACCGTTTTTGCCTCTTGGTCACCATGCTGAGCCCTTTCAACCAAAGACAAAATAATGGCGTTATCAAGCATTACCCACCTGCAAATTTTCTTGACCAATTCGTTTATACATTGTTACTGTTATGCCTCGGTCTTCATTTTTCTCAACCTCAACTCTATCCATAAAACTTTCCATAACAGAAAATCCCATTCCGCTGCGTTCTTCGTCTGGTTTTGTTGTATAAAATGGTTCTCTTGCTTTTTCAATATCTTTTATGCCTATTCCGCTATCTTTAACCATTATTTTTATATCATTTCCATCAATCTCACACCTTAAAGTTACACTTCCATTGTGTTTTGGATAAGCATGAACAACGCAATTTGTTACCGCTTCCGAAACTGCAGTTTTAATATCTCCCAGTTCATCTATAGTCGGATTTAATTGCACACAAAATCCAGCAACACAAACCCTAGCAAAACCTTCATTAATAGACAATGCTTTAAATGATACTTCCATAAAATTACTATTTTTCATCTTAATCTCCTTTATACAATCTTGGGCATAATGTCATATAACCCTGTCATTTTAAATATTTTTTCAACGTGTTTAGAAGGATTGCAAATAAATATTGGGACATTTTTAATCTTCATCTTCTTATACCGACCAATTAAAACACCTATTCCCGTGCTATCCATAAAATCAAGTTCTGACAAATCAATTATAATTTGGCTGAATCCCCCATTTGAAAATATTTCATCTAAAGTAACTCTAGCGTGCGTAGCTGAATGTTCATCGAGTTCACCGCAAAGAACAACATAAAGAGTATTTTTATAAATTTTGCTTTTTATATACATACCTTTCTCCTTACAAAAAAAAGCATAGCACTTTTTGCTATACGAAATATTTGTTATTTTGTCATTTTTGATTTTATTTTATCATTTATAAAAAATTTCATTCTATGTATTTAATACTATAGAATTAATTAAGCAATAAAAATCGACTTATTTTGAGATTTTTGCTAAATCATAACTTTCATCAATCATTTTAAAAATGCTATTTTCATTTACTGACCCGTCTAAACATATACTTATCCAATTTTTCTTATTCATATGAAAACCTTTAAAAATAAATTTATTGTCAATTAAATCCGGAATTAAATTGGCAGAAGCTCGTAGTCCAAGCAATTCCACTATTTCATAACTTTCAATACCAATCTTTCTTTTTGAAACAATTTGAAAAACAGCATACCACTTTTTATTATCTTTTCTTCTTACAATTGCACTTGAAGACTTTTCCCATAAAAATTCAAGGTCATCTTTATATTTATCTTTAATAAATTTTATAACTTTTTTGGAAGTTTCGCTCTTATATATATTGTCATCAAAACATTCTTTAGAAACTTCTTTTAAAAATTTTTCATATTCCATGCGGATTTTCCCAACAAACTCACCAACTGCATTATCAACTAAAAATAGTGTATATGGTTCACCTGTTGAAATCTCAATTACATCTGCATAGATTTGATTATTATTATATATTTTTAATCCTATTAAAAATTGCCCATCTAAAATTTCTTTATTGAAGCAAAAATAATCTCCGTTCTTTTTAAATCCAAATTGTAATGCTTTATTTTCATTAAATTTTCTATTTTTGTAGATTTGTTCGATATATTTATTCATAATAATCCTCTTTATTTTTTGAAGTATTTTCACTTTTTAAATTAATTAATTATTATTTCATAAAAATTTTTACTAGTTTTTCTTTTGTCTTGCTATAAGGCTGATAACGAACTGGTAAATCAATGTAGTTGTATTTTTTTACTACGCTTTTTTCATCCATAAATAAGTCAAAGCTTCTTTTGCCATGATAAGACCCATGTCCACTAAAACCAACACCACCAAACCCCATATAACTAGTAGCAATGTGAATTATTGTATCGTTTATACAGCCTCCACCAAATGAAACTCGCTTCAAAATTTCATTTTGGATTTTTTTATTATTTGAAAATAAATAAAGAGCTAAAGGGCTTTCAAAATTTTCAATAACATGATAAATTTCATCAATTTTATCAAACTCTATAAAAGGTAATATTGGTCCAAAAATTTCCTCTTGCATTACTGCATCACTCGACGTCACATTATCCATTATTGTAGGTTCAATCTTTAAATCTGTTTGGCTGGTGTTACCTCCAAAAACGACTTTATTTTTATCAATCAGTCCGCTCAAACGATTGAAATGTTTTTCATTGATTATATGACCATACAAATCATTTTTTAAAGGCTCTGCTCCATACATAGTTTTAATTTCGTTTTTGAAATATTCTAAAAATCTTTCTTTTACATTTTTCTGAATTAAAACATAATCAGGAGCTACGCATGTCTGACCCACATTTAGAAATTTACCAAAAGCAAGACGTTTTGCGGCTAATTTTAAATTTGCACTTTCATCAATAATACAAGGGCTTTTTCCTCCAAGCTCTAAAGTCGTGGGAGTTAAATATTTTGAAGCCTTTTCGTTAACCACCTTTCCAACCTCAACACTACCTGTAAAGAAAATATGGTCAAATCGCTGTTCCAAAAGTTCAGAATTTTCTTCTCTCCCACCTGTAACCACCGCAATGTATCTTTCATCAAAACACTCTGTAACAATCTTTTTTATAATATTTGATGTGCTTTTTGCATAACTAACTGGTTTTATTATAGCACAGTTTCCAGCTCCAATAGCACCAATTAATGGGTCAAGTGCAAGCATAAAAGGATAATTCCATGGTGACATTATTAAAACCACCCCTAAAGGCTCTTTTACAATAAAACTTTTAGAATGAAACTGTGCCAACGGAGTTTTTACCCTTTTTCTTTTCATCCATTTTTTAAGATGATGAACTGCATATGTAGTTCACTTAAAACCATGCCTATTTCGCTCGTATAACTTTCCATTGATGTTTTACCTAAATCTTGGAATAAACTTTGTTTTATTTCTGTTTCGTATTTTAATATGCAATTTTTTAATCTTTTTAGAGCTTGCAATCTAAATTTATATGGATAAGTTTCACGCGTTTTAAAATAATCTCTTTGATTGTCAACCAAATCTTTTATCATGCTTCCTCCTCATTCTTTTTGAGTAACATAAAATAAATTTTCTCAAGTTGTTTTTTATTCATAAGTTTAGGAACTGGATATAATGGGTTTGCTTCCCTTTCTGCTTTACTTGCTAGCAAATCAATATCTTCTTCTTTTATTTCATCAATATAATTTGGAAAATTAAAATATTTATTTAACTCAATAATATAATCTATAAAATTCTTACAAGCAATTTCATCACTATCATTTTCGGAAGCAATATGCGAAATTTTAGCTAATTTACCTAATTTCTTATAAATTGTTTTACCATAAACTTTTAAAACTAAAGGTAAAACAATTGCATTTGCTAGTCCATGAGGAACACCATATTGACCACCTAAAGAATGAGCTATTGCATGGACATAACCAACATACGATATAGTAAACGCTACTCCAGCATAATATGAGGCTTTGAGCATATTTTCACGTGCATCTTTATTATGAGGTTCATCATAAACAATTTTAATATTATTAACAATAATTTTGACAGCCTCTTCTGCCATTTTTCTAGTCTTTTTTGTTGTAGAACGTCCAATATAAGCCTCAATTGCATGTGTTAAAGCATCCATACCAGTTGAAGCTGTAATGTTTTTAGGCAAATCTAGTGTGTTTTTGTAATCAAGCACAGCATAATGTGGAATTAAAGAAAAATCGTTTATAGGATATTTAAAATGCGTTTCATCGTCTGTAATAACTGCAGCTAAAGTTGTTTCACTTCCCGTCCCTGCAGTTGTAGGAACCGCTAAAAGAGGCGGTAATTTTTTGCGTATTTTAAGCAGTCCCTTCATTTTTTTGACACTTTTGTTTGGTTTTACCTTTCTTGCTAATACAACTTTAGCACAATCCATTACAGAACCACCACCAAATGCTATTATACCATCGCAATCATTTTTATTATAAATTTCAAGTCCTTTTTCAACCATTTTTATTGTAGGATTAGGTAATACGTCATCATAAATAACTAAATGAATTTCATTGTTTTGAATAGAATTTTCCAACTCATGAGTTAGACCCAAATTTCTGATTGACTTATCAGTAACAAGTAAAACACTTTTAATATTATTCTTCTTTAATGTTTTGATTACGTCATTTGTGTTCTCTAAAATTTGAGGCTCTCTATAAGGTAAAAATGGAATAGCAACTCTAAAAATTGTTTGAAAAATTCTACAATAAATTTTTTTAAAGATATTCATTATTAACCCCTATCATTTGAATAATAAATTGAACCTGCTAACAAAAATTCTGCTGGATAATAAAAAACTAAACATATTATTCCAAAAATTCTTGAAACATTAGCAAAGACATTAAATAATAACATTAAATCAGATAAGAAAAACATTAAACTTCCAACAAATATAATTAAATTTTCTATTTTAAAATCTTTTTCAAAAATATTAGATATACTTTTCCCAAGCATAAAAGAAATTATAAATGCATAAACAAGAACTATTACTAACATATTTCCAAAATCGAATATTGTTGGAACTAATATAACAATAAGTGCTATTCCAAAGATTATTAATGAAATAAGAATATCTCTCCAATTTATTTTATAAAGCATAGAATAGGCAATAAAGAAAAATATATGCCCTATTGCAAATAAAATTGCCCCTACTATGAAAAAGTCTATAAGGAAAATGTCGCCTAGACAAGCAAAAACTAATCCAGATAACATAAAATATTTAAATAAATTACTTCTTTGCTGTTGTCTAAAAATAAAAATAAAATTACCAATACCACACATAACAAATAAAACACTTGCAATAGTTTTAAAAATATATGGTTGATTTTGAAAAACAATATATAAAATATCAAATATGATAATCAAAATAGCAAATAAAATGTTAAAAATTAAAACATTCTTATTTTTAAACATAACATACTCCTTATTAACAAATACTTTGATATTTTAGCATATAACAAAAATTTAGCAAAATAAAATATGCTAAATTACAAAAAAACAAAAGGAATAAAAACATTATTTAAAATATAATTAAAAAAAATCTATAAATAATTATTGTTAAATAACAGATTCAAAATCGTAAAAAATAATAAACATATTGTTCACATGCTCTAAAGTAGATGAATAAACTAATTCTGTGTGACTAATTTGCGACAAAAATTAAATATAGTATAGAAAATAAAAAACACCACATTTTGCGGTGTTTTAGATTGGTGGGCAGGGTTGGATTCGAACCAACGAAGACGTAGTCGACGGATTTACAGTCCGTTGCATTTGGCCGCTCTGCAACCTACCCATATAAAGTAAGCACCCTTTTATAGGTGCTTATCATGGAGCTGGTGAAAGGAATCGAACCTTCAACCTGCTGATTACAAGTCAGCTGCTCTACCATTGAGCCACACCAGCAAATAATTGAAACTAATTTAATAATTTCAATTATGGTGCCCT